>CBIGXK010000272.1:0-5586 GCA_966193805.1 uncultured bacterium
ATACGGCAGGAGTACCATGCAAACATGGATCAGTTTAGTCAGAACATTATGATTTCGCAAGTGCAGACGTTACTCAACTACGCCGAGCGTTTCTACCAGCGGCAATTCATCACCCGAAAACTAACCCACCAAGCGATTCTTGGACGGCTCGAACCTATGCTCGACGACTATTACAATAACCGCAGCGTGGTAGCAAACGGGTTGCCCACTGTGCAGTATGTTGCGGAAACACTTAATGTGTCGCCGGGTTATTTGAGTGGTTTATTGAAAGTGCTGACGGGGCAAAGCACGCAACAGCACATCCACGACAAGCTGATAGAAAAGGCGAAAGAAAGGTTATCTACGACAGATTTATCGGTGAGTGAAATCGCTTACGAACTGGGATTTGAACATCCTCAGTCGTTCAGCAAATTATTTAAAATAAAAACGAATCTGTCGCCATTGGCGTTCAGGGCCTCGTTCAACTAACCAGTCTATGCTATCCTCCAGTTACCTGGCGGATTACGCGCAACCAATTTAAGCCGAGGATCTTTTTGATGCGCTGGTCGCTGTAGCCCAGCTTTTGCATCGCTATCGTCATCTGCGGATAGTCGCTGATATCTTTGATTTCGCGTGGAAGCTCGGGACCGCCATCAAAGTCGGAACCCAATGCGATGTGGTCGTCGCCAACCAATTTCACTCCATAATCAATCACTTTAGCCAGTTGATCCACATGCATCCAATATTCATCGGGAATGGTTCCCCTGAAATTGAGCGGAACTTCTTTCGCCAGTTGCCTATCTACATCTTCAATTGTTTTCGTGGAAGATACCTGCACTGAGGCCGGCTTGGTTTCTTTCGGTGTTTTTTGCCACGCCCAGTATTTTGGATTGTTAAAAAGACTTCCGAATTGAATACCGATCACGCCACCTTTTGATGCCACCGCTTTTGCGGCTTCGTCGGTAATGCAGCGCGGGTGAGGGACGATGCCGTAAAAGCCGCCATGACTGTAGATGACGGGATGTTTACTCGCCGCAGCACTTTGAAGGATGGCGTCGTTGGATGCATGCGCAACGTTAATGACCATACCGAGGCTGTTCATTTCGGCGATGATCTTTTTCCCGAGGTCGTTGATGCCGTTCCAACGGCTAACGTCGTTGCACGAATCAATAAAAGCGTTGGTTGTGTTGTGTGCGGTGAGCTGCATGGAGCGCAGGCCCAGCTTGTAGAGCGCGCGCAGCAGATTGATATCGCCATCGAGGTCATACCCGCCTTCCAGGTCGAGGAAGGCCGCCATTTTACCTTTCTTGTTGATTCGTTCGATATCGGAAGCGGTGAGCGCCAACTCGATCATGGCATTGTTCTTTTTGATCTGGTCGAGGGCCAGGTTCACCACGCGAAATGTGTTTTTGGTTTCGAACCTGCCTGGATAGTAATGTTCGGGCGTATACACGGTGAAGAACATGGCGTCGAGGCCACCTTCCTTAGCTCTTGGCAGGTCGACGTTGCCATCGGGATAGCGTTGGCCTATATCGGTATTCATCAACAGTTCGCGCGTCATTACGTGTACATGTCCGTCCATCACAAATGCTTCGCGATGCAGCCGGGGCATCGGCTTTGTTTGCAAAGGCGAAGGATGGTTGTTTTCATCCGCAGGGCCGGCGAACAGCGAGGGCATGGGAAGAATAGTCCCCGCTATAGGCAGGAGTGTTAAGCGCCTGATAACGTCTCTTCGTTTCATGGGTTGGTCGGTTTAATCGTTCGTACAATCTATGATTCAAATCCTCGGATGTAAGGGATGTTCGGCGGACGTTCGCCCTTTTCAAACATCGCTCCGCGTGTGGGCCGATAGGTCATGTTCATGTACGGCGTTTCTAAGCGTTTTCCAATGGCGGAATATTGTCCGTTCTCCCAGTTCGAATCCATGTAATAGTTTACAATGCCCGTGGAAAGCAGCAGCCGTTCTGCGTTGAAAGGTTCCTTTCCGGTTACCATCATCTCGGTGATCCAGTGCGAGTGTGCGTTTGCGGCATGGTATTGCGAATAGGGACCGGGCCAGCCGAGCATCGACACGATCGTTGGCTCTTTTTGCCCGTCTATTTCGCCGGCGTAGGTCCACCCTACTCCGCGGCCGGAAATTACCGCTGCTTTCGTTCCATCACGATACTCTACGATGCACACGTTTGGATGGCGGGTTTCCTGGAAGTGTCCCGGCTTCAGGTCAAATTTTTTCCGCACAGCTTCAAGCAGGTTGCCTGCCCAGGGATTTTGTTCGACCCACTTCCATGTTTCAGGTCCGCGAATGGACTGGACCGATTGAACGCCTGTTTCACCGCCCTTGCGGCGTTCCACAAAGGCCTGGAGCGTGTCAATACAATGGAAAATGGCTCCTTCGTCTGATGCGCCGCCCACTACGATGGAATTTTTTATGGGCGTATCGTTAGCGAGTTCTATCTCGGGTTTGCGAAAGTAGGTGGGTATGGATGAACCGCCGGTGAGTGGGAAGTTCAGTTCACGCGACTTGTCGAACATCCATTTAGCGTCGTCCCAATTGTAGGAGAAGTGCTTGTCGTTAAACACCGGCTCCGAGCGTTTGCTTTGTTCGAAAACGCGGATCATCTGCTGATACATCCACCAGCGCGGCAGGAGCCAGTGCCCTTTCAGATCAGTTGGATAATTGCCATGTTCCCCGACAATGACAACACCATCGACTGCGAGCTCTTTCCCGCCGAGTGCTACGGCCTCGCCGACCGATTTATAGATAGGAATATTTTTCGCCTTGCATACTTTCTGGCCCAGTGTGCTGGTGTGGAGCTGATGGATGTAAACGGACACGACGTCCACTCGTGAGGGTGTGTGTTTTCCCTGCCACCAGTAGCCGTCCATCAGTTTGTCGATGATCCAGTCGGCATGTGATCCCGGGGCGCCCCAGAAGGTGACGAGGCAGGCGATGCGCGGCCTTTTTTGCAGGGTTTGTGCGGTGGCGCCTGGCGCGATGCCGGTCAATGCCGCGAGGCCGGCCATACTGGACATGCCAATCATTTCCCGCCGGGTGAAGAGTGTGTTCGGTTTGGTGTTTTCGTTGATGTGTAATGGGGATGGTGTTTGGTCCGGATATTCAGTTGGTTCGTGTTCCATAAGTGTTTAAATGTTGCGATGATTAGGAATAAACAGGTCGCCCTGGCCCTGAATATAAATCAACGAGGTGAAATAGCAATAGGTATTATCTTGATGAGATGGCTGTATTGCTGAATGTTGCGTTTCCGCCGGTGGCAAAAAAGCCCCAGTTTCCTGCCGGTAAATCGTAAGCGCGGAAGTTCATTGCTACTTTACCATTTACGTAGGCAACCCCTTTATTATCGTCGATAATTACCTGCAACCGAAGAGGCGTTCCGGGAGACATCTGTACCGGTCGCTCGAGTTCCACCATCTGGTTTACCTCCGAACGCTCTCTCGGCCATTTATCAAACACAACTCTTTGAAGTGATGGCTCGAAGCGGATATAATAGCTTTTCTCCATATCGTCACTGGTGCGAAACATTAATCCGAATTCTCTTGCGCCGTCTTCATATCGAATGGTAGTCTTGATCCTGCACAGTTCCGGAAGCTTTCCTGCTACTGCAGCCGAAAATGTTTTCGTTGCCGAAAGATGAAGTGTTTGATTTTTCATGGCGAAGTTTCCTGTACCTGCGTCAAACGAATGCTGCACCGGTTTAGTGAATGCATCATCAACCGTTTGCGGCATCTGAACGGCGAGCTCCCCGCCGGGTTCCTGGATCAGTTCATGTACTACGAGATTGCCGCCCCAGTCCCATGTTCCGTTGTCTTTTGAATCGCGGCGCGTAGGATTCCAGCCAAATAGAAATCGGCGGCTGCCATCGGAAGCAGACTTCGCTGCGTAAAAGGCATGCCCATCGAAATCGTCTCTTTCCGGCGTAATCCATGGCCCGTTAAGTGAACGGCTCATCCTGTACCTTGTCCGTACTTTATCTGTAAACTCAGAAAAGATGAGATACCACCAACCGCCCATCTTAAAAAGGTCGGGGCACTCGTGTGTATAATAGAGATCCGGAGCGTAAAACGGTTCACGCACTTCCCATTTTACCAAATCTTTCGAGGAACACAATGCTGTAAGCCCACGTCTTCTGGGAATGCCGTTTTTATGGCGTGCAGCGAGCAGCATGTTGTATTCGCCGGCCTCTTCGTTCCAGAACACAAACGGATCGCGCCAGTCGTTTTTCTCGTATTTGTCTGTTGGTGCAAAGAAAGTGTGTTCAGGAATTTTCTTCCAGCTCTTCATGTCGTTGCTGGTGGCGTGCATAACAGCCTGCTCGGGTTTTCCCAACTCACGCAGATGATGGTTATGGCCCGTGTAAAAAATATGATATTGGTTATTGGCATGAATTGCTGAACCAGTAAACACGTAGAGGTCCTGGTCGGATTTGGAGCCTCTCTTTAGCACTTCTCCGTGTTCCTCGAAGTTCACGAAGTCTGTTGTGGTGATGCGGTACCACGGCGTTCCTTCTCCATGTACCTGGCTGTTTCGCCAGTCGAGCAAATAAAAAAGCTGAAATGCTCCGTTTGCATACAGCGGGATAAAGTCGGCAGCCCATGCACCATCCGGTTTATAAAAAAAATCTTTTACGCTGGCCTGGTGTTGTTCCGGCGAACTGTTACGCGTTTGCTGTGGGCGTTGGTTAAATAATCCGCTTCCCAGGAACGGCAGAAAGCCTGATGCCTGTAAAAAGTTGCGTCTTCTCATGAGCTGATGTTATTTTAGGTGCTTTTGGGGTTACACAAAGGAAAGCATCGAAAATACGGACAGGATGTAAATTAATGTTCTTTTAGTGCTTCTCCATACGCTTTCAGGGCCCTTTCTCTTGCATAATTGTGTTCGACTACTTCGTCCGGATAAGCATCTGTACCGAATTCGGGAAGCCATCTTCTTATATATTCCCGATTCTTGTCGAACTTTTCTGTTTGAATGCCTGGGTTAAACACCCTGAAATATGGCGCAGCATCGCAGCCTGAACCTGATGCCCATTGCCAGTTACCGTTGTTGGCAGATAAATCGTAATCATTCAGTTTTTGCGCAAAATAAGCCTCGCCCCAACGCCAGTCGATAAGCAGGTGTTTGCATAAAAAGCTCGCTGTAATCATCCGTACCCGGTTATGCAGGTAACCTGTTGCATTCAGTTGCCGCATTCCTGCATCTACAATCGGATAGCCCGTTTTTCCTGCACACCACAGTTCAAATTCCGGCTCATTGTTTCGCCATTTAATGCTATCATATTCGGTTTTGAACGATTGGCTGACCACTTTCGGAAAATGATACAGGATCTGCATAAAAAATTCCCGCCAAATCAGTTCGTTCAACCAGGCTTCATTGTGGTTCAATCCAAAATTCACGCATTTACGGATACCGATGGTTCCAAACCGAAGCGCTATCCCCAACTGTGATGTTCGTTGCATTGCCGGGTAATCTCTGTATTTACCGTAATCATCAATGATTGTTGGATCTAATTTCGGGCGTTCGTAAGTTATGTTTGTTTTTTTAAAGCGGATGTCGGTGAGGGAGTGAATTTTGGTAAACGGTTGGGCGAAAAA
>CBIGXK010000273.1:0-5550 GCA_966193805.1 uncultured bacterium
CAAGTGGGAAAAAGTGTTATTTTGTGGTAATTTATGTATTTGTTGGTCAAATTTATTTATAAATGATTGGTTTTCTGGGTGAATATGAGGCAACAGTTGATGCCAAAGGCCGCTTTTTGCTGCCTGCCGGCTTCAAAAGGAAGTTGCCCGAGGGCTCACCCGGGACCTTTGTGATCAGCAGGGGGTTTGAAGAGTGCCTTACGTTGTATCCCATGGCAACATGGGAGCCGCTATATGAACAATTAAGCAAGCTGAATGATTTTGAGTCGAAAGTACGTGATTTCAAAAGATATTTTCTGAACGGGGCAACGGAAGTGGAGATGGATACGGCGGGAAGGTTGTTGATACCGCCAAATCTGAAACAGCACGCAAGCATAGGGAAGGATATTATACTGGCAGGATATACGGGCAAAATAGAAATATGGGACGTGAACAAACGCAAAGAGATCTTTGATTCGATCACCAGTGAACGTTTCAGCCAGTTGGCAAATGAAGTTTGGCCCTTTGGCGCGCAAATCTAACTGAACGAGCCATGATGAAGGAGCGTCAACCGGAATATCATGTACCGGTTTTATTGCAGGAAAGTATCACTGCGCTTGCCATTAAACCGGGCGGGGTGTACGTTGACTGCACGTTCGGCGGGGGCGGCCATTCCCGGGCGATCCTGGAAAGTCTTGGCAGCGATGGAAGATTGATAGCGTTTGACCAGGATGCCGATGCAAGAAAAAATTTGCCGGATGATGACCGCATTCTTTTTGTCCCGCACAACTTCCGCCACCTGCAAAGGTTCCTGCGGCTGCATAAGGCAGAAGCGGTTGACGGGATACTCGCTGATCTCGGTGTGAGCAGTCACCAGTTTGATGAAGGAGAACGGGGGTTTTCGACAAGAGCGGGGATGGCGGACCTGGACATGAGGATGGACAGGCGGCAGGAGCTGACGGCGCAAACGATCCTTTCTACTTACCCCGAACAAAAGCTGCATAAACTCTTTGAACAATACGGCGAGGTAACCAATGCGAAAACACTGGCACGCACCATTGCGGAAGGCCGAAGAACGGCGGCATTGAAAACGGTGGCAGATTTCAGGAATATGGTGTCGGCTGTGGTAAAGGGCAACCCGAATAAATATTTCGCGCAGGTTTTTCAGGCGCTGAGAATAGAAGTGAACGATGAGCTGGGTGCGCTGAAGGAAATGTTGCAGCAGGCGCCCGCGGTACTGGCGGAAGGCGGGAGAATAGCGGTGATCACTTTTCATTCGCTCGAGGACAGGCTGGTAAAAGTGTTTTTCAGGCAGGGAACTTTTGAAGATGACGGCGAGAAGGATGTATACGGTAATGCGGGTACGACGTCTTCATTGAAAGTCATCACAAAGAAACCCGTGGTGCATTCGGAAAGAGATATGAAACAGAATCCGAGGTCGAGCAGCGAAAAGATGAGAGTGGCGGAGAAGCGGGAGACGTGAAGCGGGAGACATGAAGCGGGAGACGGGAGAATATCCCCCGCTGGCGGGGTGGCGCGGAGCGCCGGGGGTGGACAGCGAAGAAGAAGCAAACCAAATCCGCCTCACCCTTAAAAACTTAAAAAAAATGCAAGAAGAAACAACGATAAAGGAAACGCGTGCAGACTGGAAGCGCCTGCTGAATTACCAGTGGATCGTGAAAAATTTTCCTTTCTTCCTGTTTCTCTCGCTGCTTGCGGTCATTTACATCTATAACGGTCATTACGCAGATAAAACCGCGAGAAATATCAACAGTGTAAAAAAAGAACTCGACGAATTGCACTATGAATACAAAACACTGAAAAGTGAAGTCATGTTCAGAAGCAAGCAAAGCGAACTGGCGAAGGCAGTGGAACCTTTGGGACTAAAAGAATTAATGGCGCCGCCTGTTGTACTAACAGACAGCTCCGGCCAATAACCTAATCAATCAAACGCGCATTGGAAATTAAACGCGACATATTATGGAGAGTTTACCTGTGCTTCCTGTGCATCGTCGCCTTTAGTCTCGTGATCCTGGGCCGCGTATTCTACATCCAGAACGTGCAGGGCGAACACTGGAAAAAAATCGCAAGGCACCAGCAGCAGCGCTTCATCGAAATTGAGGCCGGCAGGGGAACCATCTACAGTGAAGACGACAATATGCTTAGTACATCCATTCCCTACTTCGACATCTACGTAGACTTTGGGGCGGAGGGACTGAGAGACAAGAACGGCAGGCGATTCAAGGAAAACCTGGACTCGCTGTCGCTATGCCTTTCGAGGTTGTTTCGCGACAAATCAACTTCCGCATACAAAGCAGAATTAAAGACGCAATACAGGAAAAAGAGCCGGTACCATCTCCTGAAAAGAAATATCACATTCGAACAATACAAGGTGCTGAGAGAATTTCCGCTGGTGCGCCTCGGTAAGAACAGGAGCGGTTTCATTGCGGAAGTGAACAACAAAAGGCTCAATCCTTACGGCCTGCTTGCCAACCGCACCATAGGTCTGTCGCGCGAATTTATTGACAGCGACGGCAAGATCAGGAATTCCAACGTGGGACTCGAAAACACGTACGACTCGATACTTAAAGGCGAAAGCGGAAAGAAGCTGGTGAGGTACATCGCCGGCGGCGTGTATGTTCCTGTTGAAGGATATGAAATTGAGCCGCAGGAAGGAAAAGATATCGTGACAACCATCGATGTGAATACCCAGGATATTGCCGAGAACGCATTGCTGAAAATGCTCGAAGAGAACGAGGCCGAGTATGGAACCTGCATCGTCATGGAAGTGAAAACGGGGAAGATCAAAGCTATCGCCAATCTCGGCAGGAGCAGCGATGGCTCGTATTGGGAAGATCTGAACTATGCGATAATGGCTTCCGAGCCCGGCTCCACGTTCAAGCTTGCTACTATGCTTGCGCTCCTTGAAGACAAAAAGGCCGATCTCAACGATCACGTGGATCTTGAAAAGGGCAAGTGGCAGGTGTCCAGAAGAACCGTTTACGACAGCGAACGGCACGATAAAACAAACGTTACGCTGAAACAGGCATTTGAATACAGCTCGAATGTGGGCATGGCAAAAATGGTGTGGTCGAATTATTCGAAGGAACCCCTCAAATACATTAACCACCTTAAGAAGCTTCACTTCGATGAATTTTCCGGAATTGACCTCGTTGGCGAAACGCGGCCGATCGTCAAAACGCCGAAATCAAAAACATGGAGCGCCACTACGCTTCCCTGGATGAGCTTCGGTTATGAAGTGCTGGTGAGTCCGCTGCAAACTTTAATGCTTTATAATGCCGTCGCCAACGAAGGAAAGATGATGAGGCCCTATTTGGTAAGCGAAATAAGGCAGGCCGGCATCACGGTAGAAAAGATTCAGCCGGAAATAGTGGAAGAAGCGATCTGCAGCGAATCCACGCTGGCAAAACTGCAGGAATGTCTTGTGGGCGTATGCAACGAATACGGCGGCACGGGATACCAGTTATTTAAACAGTCGCCTTATCGTGTGGCAGGGAAAACCGGAACGGCGCTCGTTGCCAACGGCAAAAGAGGCTATGCGGATCATATTTACCAGTCGTCGTTTGCCGGATATTTTCCTGCAAATGATCCGAAATATTCCTGCATCGTGGTGATCAAGAATAAGCCCTTCGCAAAAAAATATTATGGTGCATCCGTTGCCGGTCCTGTTTTTAGAGAGGTGGCCGACAAGCTGTATGCATTGAATGCAAACCAGGAAAGAGGTAAAAAATTCCAGGCCGTACCCGATAGCTCCGATTATCTGTACGCCGCATCCGGAAAGGACGTGAAATTAATATTGAACAGAATCGGGATGAGTTATGCGGATTCATCCGATAAAAGTGGGTTTGCCATACTGACGGCTGAAAATTATACACCAACGATAAAAGATAAGAACATCGCAGGCAACAGGATGCCTGACGTGAAGGGGTTGGGATTGAAGGATGTGCTGTATGTACTGGAAAGTAAAAAAGTAAGAGTGCTGGCCAAAGGCAAGGGAAAGGTCAGCAGTCAGTCTGTCGATGCCGGGATGCCTTTGGCAAAAGGGCAAACGGTAGTTGTTGAACTTAACTGAAAGCTTGATGGCATTATTGCAGGACATATTATTTAAAGTGAAGATCCGCTCGGTGCACGGAAGCACCTCGGTTGAGGTCAACGATCTGCAGACAGATTCGCGGAAAGTAGCTGCGGGTGGCGCTTTCATTGCCATCAAAGGCGTTGCCGCCGATGGTCACCTGTTCATCGGCCCGGCAATAAACAATGGGGCCGTTGTTATCATTTGCGAGGAGATGCCGGGTGAGAAAAGAGAGGGAGTTACTTATGTACAGGTCGAAAATTCCGGTGCGGCTGCTGGTTACATGGCGCACAATTTCTTTGGGCAACCGTCAGAAAAAATGACGCTGGTAGGTGTAACCGGAACAAATGGAAAGACGACTGTTGCAACGCTCCTTTTTAAATTGTTCACGAGCCTCGGCTATACATGCGGCTTGTTAAGTACCGTGCAGAATCACGTAGGCAAGAGGACCGTGGAGGCGACGCATACCACGCCGGATGCCATCAGCCTGAATAAATTGCTCAGCCAGATGGTGAATGAAGGGTGTACGCACGTGTTTATGGAAACGAGCTCGCATGCGATACACCAGAACAGGATAGCAGGACTGGCATTTGCCGGTGGCATTTTCACCAACATCACGCACGACCATCTCGACTATCATGAAACTTTTGAAGAATATATCAGGGTAAAGAAATCGTTTTTCGATTCGCTCGGCTCATCGGCCTTTGCTATTTCCAACGCCGATGACAAGAGGGGCCCGGTGATGGTGCAAAACACCAACGCAACAAAATTTTATTACAGCTTAAAAACAACTGCCGCATTCAAAGGGCGAATACTGGAAAACGGCCTGACCGGTTTGCTGATGAATATCAATGACCAGGAAGTGCACTTCAGGTTGATCGGAGAATTCAATGCCTACAACCTGCTGGCTGTTTACGGAGCTGCCATTTGCATGGGAGAGGATAAAGACCAGGTATTGCTCGAGCTGAGTGCGATGACCGGCGCGGAGGGACGGTTTGAATATTATCTGTCGCCGAACGAAAATGTGATGGGCATCATTGATTACGCGCACACCCCCGACGCGCTGGTGAACGTGCTGGGCACCATTCAGAAATTAAGAAAGGGCCACGAAGCGGTAATCACCGTGGTGGGATGCGGCGGCGACAGGGATAAAACAAAAAGGCCGGTGATGGGAAAGGTGGCGTGCGAGTTTAGCAACAGGGCCATATTCACGTCCGATAATCCGAGATCGGAAGATGCCTTGCAGATTTTAAAGGATATGGAAGCGGACCTGAACACGGCCGAACGCAGAAAATTTATTTCGATAGCAGACAGGAAGGAGGCGATCAAGACGGCGGTGAGTTTTTCAAAGGCGGAGGATATTATACTGATTGCAGGGAAGGGCCACGAAAAATACCAGGAGATAAAGGGCGTGAAGCATCCTTTCGATGATAAGGCGGTGTTGTTGGAGATGTTTGCGTTGTTGGGGAAGTAGGGAG
>CBIGXK010000274.1:0-5543 GCA_966193805.1 uncultured bacterium
CGTAAAGAATACCGCATCGGGGGAGCTGGAAATGTGGCGCTTAACCTTGCCTGCCTGGGCGCCGATGTCTCGATCGTTTCAACCATTGGCCAGGACGATGATGGGGTTTCTCTCACAAAATTATTTTCCGACAACAATATTGGTGTCGATCATTTGCTGAAGGTGCCCACGAGGATCACCACCAGCAAATCGAGGATCATCAGCCGCAACCAGCAGATGATGAGGCTCGATTCGGAGATCACCCATGACCTTACCGGGGAAGACGAAGTGTTGCTGCTGAACAGCCTCGAGCAATACATCACCACGCAAAAGCCGGGCGCTATTATTCTTGAAGATTACAACAAGGGTGTGCTTACGGAAGGCGTGATCGCGAAGGTGATTGCGATGAGCAAGGCGCATAATGTGATCACGACCGTTGACCCGAAAAGAAAAAATTTCCTGGCATATAAGGGAGTTGATATTTTCAAGCCGAATATGAAAGAGGTGAAGGACGGGTTGAATTTGCTGGTGGAAGATGTTAATGAGGAACTGCTGAATAACATACACGACAAGTTGCACGACAAGCTGAATCATTCCATTTCGTTTATTACCCTCTCGGAGAAGGGTGTGTTTTACCGGCAAAACAATCGCAGCCGTCTCGTTCCTTCGCATGTAAGGAACATTGCCGATGTTTCCGGTGCGGGCGACACTGTCATTGCCGTTGCCTCACTGTTGTATGCCGCAACTGGTAATGTTGACCTGATGGCTGAGGTAGCCAATATCGCCGGGGGATTGGTTTGCGAGGAAGTGGGCACAGTAGCGATCAATAAAAACAGGTTGCTTGAGGAATGTAAGGCGTTGTTGAGTTAGCGGGGGGAAATCTCAAGTCGCACGATTGTTCCCTAATTTTAACTTTTAAGTTATAAGTTTAAACTTTTTATGCTTGGCGTAACGATCCTTGGAAATAATTCTGCCCTTCCCGCCTTCGACAGGCACCCCACCGCGCAGGTCGTAACCGTCGACGACCAGCTTTTCCTGATGGATTGTGGCGAAAACACCCAGGTGCAACTTTCCAAATACAAGATCAGGTGGGGAAGGATCAACCATATTTTTATTTCGCATCTTCATGGCGATCATTACTTCGGCCTCCCGGGGTTTATCCATTCGATGGGCCTTTTGAACAGGGAAAACGACCTCCATCTTTACGCTCCTGCCGAACTGAAAGAAATTCTGGACCTGCAGTTCCGTGCTGCCGGATCTTCATTACCCTACACACTGCATTTTCATGCACTTGAAGGCGAGGGGCAGTTGGTTAAAACCGACCGGTTCAAAGTAAGCTGCTTTACCACCATGCACCGAGTTCCCTGCTGGGGGTTTAAATTTGAACAGGTAAGGGCGCCGCGCAAAATCAATGTGGGCAAGGCCCGCATACACAATATTCCTGCGTTGTTCTTCGACCGCCTGAAAGCCGGAGACGATTTTGTAAATGCAGAGGGACGAATAATTAAAAATGAGCTGGTCACTGAGGCGGCGCCGAAACCTAAATCATACGCGTTTTGCGCCGACAATACTTTTCACCCGGAGCTGATAGAAAAAGTAAGAGGCGTTGATCTGCTGTATCATGAAACTACCTACCTGAAGGATCTGGAAGAACGGGCCGCATCGCGTTTTCATGCCACTACGCATCAGGCTGCATTGATTGCCAAAATGGCCAATGTAAAGAAGCTGTTGATCGGCCACTTCAGTTCCAAATACGACAAGCTCGATACGTTTGAGCAGGAGGCCCGGGAGATCTTCCCCAATACCGACCTTGCCCTTGAAGGCGCCACTTATTTTGTTTGAATGAGTTCGCCTTACACCAGTTGTGCTTTGGTCACTTCCTGGTAAGCCTGAACGCGGCGCTGCATTTCTTTGCTCAACGGTACGAGCGGCAGGCGCAAATAATTTTCAATCAATCCTTCTTTCGCAAGAAACGCCTTGACGCCGGCGGGATTATTTTCTGCGAACATCAGGTCGTAAGCCTCCAGCAAACCATCGTTGATTTTCCTGGCAGCGGCGAAGTCGCCGTGCAGGCTAAGTCTTACCATTTCGGTGAACAGTTTCGGGAAACTGTTAGCCGCCACACTGATCACGCCATCCATGCCACAGGCGATCTGCGGCAGCGCCAGTGCATCGTCGCCACTCACCACGAGGAAGTCGCGGGGTTTGTCGCGAAGCACCTGCATGCATTGCAGCATGTCGCCGCCTGCTTCCTTCACGCCGGCGATATTATCCACTTCACGCGCAAGGCGCAGAATGGTTTCAGCAGAAATATTTCTGCCGGTTCGGCCCGGAACGTTGTATAAAATGATCGGCTTGGAAGTTTCCCTTGCCAGTGCTTTGTAATGCTGAAATATTCCTTCCTGCGAAGGCTTGCTGTAATAAGGGCTCGCGCTCAGCACGGCTATTGCCTCGTCGAGCGGAAATTGTTCCAGGTCGTCGATGAGCTCGTTGGTGTTATTGCCTCCAATACCCACCACCACGGGCACATGCAGCCGGGCTTTTTCATATGTGTACAAAATGATGTCCCTTTTCTCTTCCCGCGAAAGAGTTGGGGTTTCGCCGGTAGTGCCCAGCGTAACGAGGTACTCGACACCTCCTTTAATGACATACTCTATCACCCTGCCCAATGCGTTAAAATCCACTGCGCCCGAGCTGGTGAATGGGGTAACCAGTGCTACACCTGTTCCTTTTAAGGTATCGCGTAATAACATTTATTGATAGTTGAATTATACAGACTGTTTGTTTTCTTCGGTTACTGGTTCCTGTTTTTCGGCACCTGCTTCGTCCCAAAATCCCATCACCCCGAACTTTTCTATTCTTTGTTCGATCCTTTTGTCGGGCTCGATCTGCATCAGTTCCTTGATGGTTTCTATGAGGTGCGGCTTCAGTTTGGCGGCTGCCTCATCGTAATCCCAGTGTGCGCCGCCCAATGGTTCGGGAATGATCCTGTCGATAAGGCCGAAGGCATACATATCGTCGGGGGTCAATTTCAGTTGTTCGGCGGCTTTTTCCTTCTGCTCCCATGAGCGCCACAGAATGGAGCTGCAGTTTTCGGGGGAGATGACCGTGTACCAGGCGTTTTCGAGCATGAACACCCTGTCGCCGACGCCAATGCCCAGCGCACCGCCCGAGGCGCCTTCACCGATGATGACGCAGATCACGGGCACCTTCAGCCGCATCATTTCATAAATATTGCGGGCTATTGCCTCTCCCTGGCCCCTTTCTTCGGCTTCCAGGCCGGGATAGGCGCCCGGGGTGTCGATCAGGGTGATGATGGGCTTGTTGAACTTTTCCGCCAGTTTCATCAGCCGTAAAGCTTTGCGATAACCCTCGGGGTTGGCCATTCCGAAGTTGCGCAACTGCCTCATTTTCGTATTGCTGCCTTTTTGCTGACCGATCACCATGATCGTTTGGCCGTCGAGCGAGGCAAAACCACCCACCATCGCTTTGTCGTCTTTCACGTTCCTGTCCCCATACAGCTCCACGAAGTCGGTGAACATTTTCTCAATATACTTTTTTGTATACGGGCGGTCGGGGTGCCTGCTCAACTGAACCTTTTGCCACGGGGTTAGCCTCGAAGTGATCTCGCGTCTTTTTTCTATTACCTGCTGTTCCAGCTTTTGAATAGAGTCGGTAAGATCAACTTTGCTTTTCTCCGCCGTGTGTTTTAATTTTTCTATATCTTCAAACAGATCTCTGATTGGTTTTTCGAAATCCAGAAACTGCCTGTTTTTATCCTGCGGCATAAGCGTTGTAATAAACTGTAAAATTAAGTAATTATGGGACAACTGGTCACCGGCATTCACCACATTACCGCTCTTGCGGCTGATGCACAGTCAAATATTGATTTTTATTGTGGAATTCTGGGTATTAGACTGGTAAAAAAGACGGTGAATTTCGACGCGCCGGAAGTCTATCATTTTTACTATGGCGATGAAACCGGCCATCCGGGGTCGATCCTGACCTTCTTTCCCTATGAGGGCCTCGGCCGCGGCAGGCATGGCAAGGGCATGCTGAACACCACGGGATTTTCAGTTCCTTCATCCTCACTCGATTACTGGATGGCGAGGTTGAAAAAATTCAATATTGCATTTAAGGGTCCTTCCGACCGGTTCGAAGAAAACTTCCTCTATTTCGAGGATCCCGATGGGCTGGGACTGGAGCTGATATTTACGGAAAAAGATGAGCGGCCGGCATTTACCTATGGTCATATCCCGCAGGAACATGCGATTCGCGGGTTTTTCAATGCCGAGATATGGGAAGAAGGTTATGAAAGAACCGCGGGCCTGCTGACAGAACAAATGGACCACGTGTTAATCGCCGAAAAAGGTAACCGCTTTCGTTTTGCAGCGACTGATAAACCCGGAAGTTACATCGACCTGTTGTGTACACCCGATAGTTTGAAGGGACTTGGTGGCGCGGGTACCGTACATCACATTGCCTTCAGCACGCCCACTGCCGAAACGCAACTCGAAGTGAGGAAGAAGATTTCGCAGCGCATGCTGAATCCCACGCCTGTTCTCGACCGTAACTATTTTACATCTATTTATTTTCGTGAGCCCGGCGGTGTTCTTTTTGAAGTGGCCACCGCTGGTCCGGGCTTCCTGGTTGACGAAGAAAAGGATAAACTCGGCGAAGCGCTCAAACTTCCTGAACAGTACGAACCGTTCAGGGAAAAAATTGAGCAATCGGTGACACCTATTACGATAAACACTGAAAAATTCAGGTGAGATGCATGAGAAGAATGTCCTGACAAAAGGCGCCGATGTGAAGAATGCCACGAAAGCATTGGTGATGATTCATGGCCGCGGCGCTAATGCGCAGGATATTGTTTCCTTGTCGGCCTACCTTAACGTTGACGGCTATGCGATATTTGCACCGCAGGCCACCGGCAATTCCTGGTATCCTTATTCATTTCTTGCTCCTGAGAAGGCAAACGAGCCATGGCTTACTTCTGCTGTGGCATTGGTTAAGGATGTAGTGAGTGATATTATTTCTTCGGGTATTGATGAACGTAATATTTATTTTTTAGGGTTTTCGCAGGGCGCCTGCCTTGCGCTGGAATATGTTGCACGATACGCCAAAAGATACGGCGGGGTAGTGGCTTTTACCGGTGGATTGATTGGGGAGCAAGTTCATGAAGAAAAATACGCTGGCGATTTTGATGGAACGCCGGTTTTTATTGGCACCAGCGATCCCGATCCACATGTGCCTGTTCATCGTGTTCGTGAAACGGTTGATGTGTTGAAGAAGATGAATGCGCAGGTAACGGAGAAGATTTATTTGAACATGGGCCATACGATTAATGAGGAAGAGATTGAGTTGGCGAATGAGATAGTGTTTAAAAGTTAAAAACTTAAAAGTTAAAAGTTAAAAGTTAAAACCCTCTTCCGTTTCCCGTCTCCCATCTCACGTCTCCCGTCTCACGTCTCACGTCTCGCGTCTCACGTCTCCCGTCTCACGTCTCCCGTCTCCTCATCCACTTCTCAAACCAATACACCTGGTAATTATCGCGCCATTGC
>CBIGXK010000275.1:0-5531 GCA_966193805.1 uncultured bacterium
ATGTACTGGTTACTCTGGAAACCATGTTCAAAGAGGTAAAAGACACCCTCTCCCAGGGCGAAAACATTTATATCCGGGGCTTCGGCAGCTTTATCACCAAGAAGCGAGCCGCTAAAATCGGTAGGAACATCAAGAAGAATGTTGCTGTACACATTCCGGAACATTTCATTCCGGCATTTAAACCGGCTAAGGAATTTGTTGCAGAAGTAAAAAAATTGCAATCAGTTAAAGAAGATCAGCCAAACCCCGAAGATGAGGCGTAAATTCGCGCCTTAATCCAGAAGATTGAAAAAACAACAGTTATTTTTACTCGCTGGGGCGGCAGTCCTGTTTTGTATCATTTTCTTTTTCGGCCGCACCGTACCGCCAAAAGCGAATAAAGCAACAAACGCCGTTGTTGCCGATACAGCATTCAACATCGAACAAATACTTGCAGCGTCGAAAGCACAGCTTACGCCGGAGCAGCGTGTAACGCTGGAAAAACTGGAAAATTCAGCCGGAGCCGACGAGGCCAACCAGCAGAAAGCCACGGCCTATACACAGATCGCCGCGTTCTACAGGGACAGCGCCCACCTGCTGCTGCCTTTTGCCTATTATACCGGCGAAGCAGCCAAGTTGGAAAATTCTGAAAAAAGTCTCACCTTTGCTGCCCATTTCTTTTTAGACAACGCCCGTAAACAGGAAGATGAGGGCCTAAAAAAGTGGATGGCGAACGAATCGAAACAGTTATTTGAAAAAGCTTTAGTGCTTGATCCGGGTAATGATTCTCTGAAAGTTGGACTGGGCAGTTGCTACCTTTTTGGCAACATTTCCGAAACACCAATGGAGGGGATAATGATGATCAGGGATGTGGCAGAACGGGACCCTTCCAATATGTACGCTCAGTACATGCTGGGTGTGGGAGGATTGATGTCGGGACAAGTGGATCGCGCCATCGAACGCCTCAGTCTTGTAGCCTCAAACCAACCTGAAAATCTTGAAGTGCAGCTCATGCTGGCCGACGCCTATGAACGCAAGGGCGACCATCGCAACGCGGTCAAATGGTACGAAGCCGTGAGGCGCCATGTCAACAACCCCGAGATCATCCAGGAGCTGGATAAAAGGATCCAATCGCTAAAAGAATAACAGTTACATTATTAATAAAAGGTATTTCAAAAAAAATTGTTTAACTAAATCATTGGTGTAATTATGCCTTGTGGAAAAAAAAGAAAGCGTCATAAAATTGCGACGCACAAGCGTAAAAAAAGACTAAGAAAAAACCGTCATAAGAAGAGGAGCCGCTAATCCTCCTTGAATGCACCGGGCCCCTTTCAGGGCCCTCCTTCTTGTCGCTGAATCCACTATCTGTCATTTATCGCTGAATGCTTACTGATTGACCCGGATATTTGACAAATAGTTCCTCTTCAGCATAGACCCCAGAGTGATGAGGTTAGACACTAAAGTGTTTTACGCTTGAATAAGGAATTAATCATAAATGCCGCTCCGCAAGGCGTAGAGATCGCCCTGCTTGAGGACAAAAAACTGGTCGAGCTGCATCATGAAAAAACTGATGCCAGCTTTGCTGTAGGTGATCTTTATCTCGGAAAGGTAAAAAAACTCATACCCGGGCTGAATGCAGCATTCGTGGACGTTGGGTTTGAAAAAGACGCCTTCCTGCATTACACCGACCTGAGCCCCTACGCACGTTCCCTGCTCAAATTCACGCAGGTTGCCATCAATGACAACAGTCCCAACGGGTATGACTTCTCGACCTTTAAGGTTGAACCCGAGATCATAAAGACAGGCAAAATCAACGAAGTACTTAGCGGGAAGCCAAACATCCTCGTTCAGATACTCAAAGAACCCATTGCCGCCAAGGGCCCACGGCTCAGTTGCGAAATATCGCTTCCCGGGCGTTTTGTCGTCATTACTCCGTTCAACGACATCGTCGCGGTGTCGCGAAAGATCCATTCTGCCGAAGAAAGAAAAAGGCTGCAGAAGATCGTTGAATCCATCAAGCCGAAAAATTTTGGCGTCATCGTTCGCACGGCAGCGGAAGGAAAAAACACGGCCGAACTGCATGAGGACCTAACCATGCTTGCACAAACATGGAAGCTTATCCAAAAAAACCTCAAAGGCGCCGCGCCCCCCGCGAAAGTGCTGAGCGAGCAGACGAAGACAACCAGCATGCTCCGCGACCTCCTGAACGAAGATTTCAATAAGATCGTGGTCAATGACCGCAACCTCTATAACGACACGCGTAACTACATCCAGCGCATCGCTCCCGAAAAATCAGATATTGTTTCCTATTACCACAACGGGCTTCCCATATTCGACCAGTTTGGCATTACCAAACAGGTAAAGGCAGCATTTGGCAAAACGGTAAACCTGCCCAGTGGCGCATACCTCATCATCGAGCATACGGAGGCACTCCACGTCATTGATGTAAACAGCGGCTACAAAAGCGTCAGCAACAACCAGGAACAGAATGCGCTGGAAACAAACCTCGAAGCGGCTGCCGAAATATCGAGGCAACTGCGGCTACGCGACCTCGGCGGCATCATCGTTGTGGATTTTATAGACATGAAGCTTCCCGACAACAAACGGAAGCTGATGGAAGCGATGGAGGAATTTATGCGGCCGGACAGGGCAAAACATGCGGTGCTGCCCATCTCCAAGTTCGGGCTCATGCAGATCACCAGGCAGCGGATGAAGCCAGAGATGAACATCAACACGCAGGAAGTTTGTCCCACCTGCAACGGCACGGGAAAGATATCATCCACTTTGCTGCTGGAAGACGAGATCGAGAAGAACCTCAGCTACCTGCTGACACACCAGCACAAGGATCTTACCCTTGTGGTGAATCCCATTTTATACGCCTACTTTACCAAGGGAGGCATGTTCAGATCAAAGATCTGGAAGTGGAAGTGGAAGTACGGCCAGAAGGTAACCATCAGGGAAAACACCAGCTATCACCTCACACAGTACCAGTTTTTCGACAAGCACCAGGATGAGATAAAGCTGTGAAGCCGCTTAGTCTCTCCGGCTGCCCCCAAGGAAGATCAAAATGTATTGCACCAGCGTAGCGATTGAGGCCAGCGCCGCCACCACATAGGTAAGTGCCGCCCATTTCAGGGCATCCTTAGCCTTCGGGTATTCTGCCGAGCTGGTGATCCTGCCGGTATTCAACCAGGCCAGCGCCCTCCTGCTCGCGTCGATCTCAACAGGCAGCGTGATCACCGAAAACAATGTGGTAACACCGAAAAGAACGATGCCGGCAAGCAACAACTGGGGAAACGCGTTGATCATCAGTACGCCTGCCAGCAGGATCCACTGCACTATACCCGAGCTGAACTGAACCGCGGGCACCAGCTTACTCCTCATGGTTAGCCAGGAATAGGCTGTGGCATGCTGCACCGCGTGGCCGCATTCGTGCGCCGCCACGGCTGCTGCGGCAATGGAGGTGCCGTTGTACACTTCGGGACTCAGGTTAATGGTCTTATTTGCCGGGTTGTAGTGATCGGTCATAAAGCCGTTAACAGATGTAATTTTAACATCATATATCATGTTGTCGTGAAGCATTTTCGCGGCCACTTCGGCACCCGAAAGACCCGAAGCGAGGGGTATCTTTCCATATCGGTTAAACTTGCTTTTCAGCACGCCTGATACCAGCATACTGATACCCAGGAAAAGCAAAGAAATGAACAGAATTGATGGTGTCATGTCGTTACAGGGTTTTAATTTCCATAGAAGATCATCAAATAAAAAACCATTTTTAATAACCGCCAAATTGATTAAAAAAGAAGATCCTTTTTGGCCTTTTTGTCATTAGATAACACGGTGAAAAACAATCGCTGACAATTTATCACAATGCTTGATATTTTATTGAAAGAGAATGTTAAAATATTAATTTTCAATGTTTTGCAAACCTGGCAATATTTGCCGGAGGTAAAATGAGCCGCGTCTTAAAATTATGCACACCGTCAAAAATTTATTTTGTTATGTGACGCTAATTTGTAATTTAGTGCAAGAATTTAATGGGTTAGTAAGTAAGGGGTCAGCAGCAATGTTGACCCTTTTACTTTTCCGTCATTTCACTTCTCTTTCACCGTTTTTTTACTGTCCGAAGGATTTGATTCATCCCCTACCTTCACACTTATGAGTAAAGTTAAAAGTGCTTTTTTCTGTTCAAACTGTGGTTATGAAAGTGCGAAGTGGACAGGCAAGTGCCCTTCATGCGGAAGCTGGAACAGTTTTGTTCAGGAGGTTATCCATAAAGACCAGCCAACCCATGAAAGAGCGTGGAAAGAACTCAGCGACAGCAAAAGAGAATCGAAGTTCATCGCCTTACATGAGATACCGAATGTGCCGGAAGAAAGAATCGTTACACCGGATGCTGAATTGAACCGGGTGCTAGGCGGAGGAATTGTTCCCGGCAGTATTGTTCTCATTGCCGGGGAACCCGGAATAGGTAAATCAACTTTGTTCCTGCAAAATGGCTTGCTCATGACCGGCGTGCGCGTGTTGTATGTAAGTGGTGAAGAGAGCGAGCAACAGATCAAGATGCGTGCCGACCGGCTCAACATTAAACATTCCGATTTCTACCTGCTCACAGAAACAACGGTCCAGGTAATCTTCCAGGAAATTAAAAAGATAAAGCCTCAACTGCTGATCATTGATTCGATACAGACGCTGCAATCGAATTACATTGATTCATCCGCCGGAAGCATCTCGCAGATCAGGGAATGTGCAGCAGACCTTCAGCGTTTTGCTAAGGAATCAAATATTCCGGTATTCATCATTGGTCACATCACCAAAGATGGGACCGTTGCGGGCCCCAAGATACTCGAGCATATGGTGGACACCGTGCTGCAGTTTGAGGGTGACAGGCATTATGCATACCGCATTTTAAGAACCATCAAGAACAGGTTTGGGAGTGCATCCGAGCTCGGCATTTATGAAATGACATCTGATGGTATGCGCGGCGTCAGCAATCCAAGCGAGATACTTATCAACCAGAAAGAAGATCAACTCAGCGGCATTGCGATAGCGGCCTCGATGGAAGGAATGCGTCCGTTGCTGATAGAAGTGCAGGCGCTCGTTACGCAATCTGTTTATGGTACGCCGCAACGTACCGTATCAGGTTTCGATCTTCGAAGGCTGCAATTACTGCTCGCGGTTTTGGAGAAGCGGGGCGGATTTCATTTTGGGATGAAAGATGTTTTCCTGAATATCGCCGGAGGTTTAAAAGTAGAAGATCCCTCCATCGACCTGGCCGTACTTTCCGCATTGCTCAGTTCGTTCGAAGATGTGCCGCTGCCTCCACTTATTTGTTTCGCGGGCGAAGTGGGGTTGAGCGGAGAGATCAGGGCAGTTAACAGGATCGAACAACGCATTGCAGAAGCAGAGAAGCTGGGTTTTGAAAAGATCATCGTTTCCAGGTACAACCTGGGCGGTGGGCGAAAGGGAAAATCGAAGCTGAATACCAAAGAGTATAAAATCGAGATCATCGAAATGGGAAGAGTGGATGAATTGTACAAGTATTTGTTTTG
>CBIGXK010000276.1:0-5520 GCA_966193805.1 uncultured bacterium
GGCAATGGGCAATGGGCAGTGGGCAATAGGCAAAATAGACGATTTGTTATGTAAGAAATTATTTATTCCCTTTCACCTTTGCCCCAAAAAAACCCCAGCCTTACGGGCCGGGGTCTTATTAGTTGGAGCAACACAACGCTTACTGGATTTCCACGTCTGCGCCAGCTTCTTTCAGCTTAGCCACGAGCGCGTCTGCATCGGCCTTGCTAACACCTTCCTTAACGGGCTTGGGAGCCTGGTCAACGAGGTCTTTAGCTTCTTTCAGTCCGAGTCCTGTAAGATCCTTAACGATCTTCACAACGTTGAGCTTGTTGGCTCCGCCGCTTTTCAGGATAACGTTGAACGCTGTCTTTTCTTCAGCAGCGGGAGCGCCACCACCAGCAGCGGGACCTGCAACAGCCACTGCAGCAGCAGCGGGTTCGATGCCGTACTCATCCTTAAGGATGGTTGCCAGTTCGTTTACTTCTTTAACAGTCAGGTTAACCAACTGTTCTGCGAATGCTTTTAAATCTGCCATAGTTTGTAATTTTTTCCCCCTTCATATCGCATTAAGAGATCCGGAGGATGGTTTAAAAAAATTACCCCGTTTGTGAATCCCGGGGTGTGGGATTTTAAAGTTAATTTTTTGCTGCCCTTTCTTCGAGCGCCTTTACCAATCCGGCAAGCTTGTTTCCGGCGTTCAGGCCGCTGATAACATTCTTTGCCGGTGATTGCAGCAATCCGATGATTTCGCCGATAAGATCGTTTTTGGTCTTCAGCGTGGTCAGCGGCTTCAACTGTTCGTCGCCCGCGTACACGTCGCCGTCAATGAAAGCTGCCTTCAGCACAGGCACCTCAACATTGGCCTGTTTGCGGAAGTCGCTGAGGATGATGGCGGGTTCTTTCGGGTTTTCCGAAAACATGAGGGCGGTTACGCCGTTCAATGATTCGTACACATTGGAAAAGCGGTCATTGTTGATGGATTCGAGCGCCTTTTTGATCAGCGTGTTCTTGGCCACTTTCATTTCCACTTTCTTATTGAAGCAGATGCCGCGCAATTTATTTATCTGCGCAACGGAGAGCGATTCTGTATTGGTTACGTAGAAATTGCTGTACTGCTGAAACTTTTCTTTCAGCACATCAATCACTTCGTTTTTTTCTTGTTTGGTCATGACAAATAGTTTGATCAGTACGTTAATGATTTGGTGTCGACAGCGATTCCGGGGCTCATGGTACTTGCCAGGAAAACACTTCTCAGGTAAGTTCCCTTTGATGATGAAGGTTTCGCCCTTACCACCGCATTGATCAGCTCCGTGCCGTTCTCGATGATCTTCTCGGGTGAAAAGCTTACGCGGCCAATGGAAGCGTGGATGATACCAGCTTTGTCCACTTTGAACGCGATCTTACCGCCTTTCACTTCATTCACCGCAGCGGCCACATCATTCGTTACTGTGCCCGTCTTCGGATTCGGCATAAGGTTACGCGGTCCGAGGATCTTACCGAGACGTCCGATCTTCGGCATTACTGATGGAGTAGCGATGATCACATCGATATCCGTCCATCCGCCTTCGATCTTCTGAACAAACTCATCGAGGCCGACATGGTCTGCGCCGGCAGCCTTAGCTTCGGCTTCCTTTTCGGGCGTGCAGAGCACGAGCACTCTTTTTGTCTTACCGGTTCCATGAGGAAGGCTAACGGTACCCCGTATGGCCTGATCGGCTTTCTTGGGGTCAACGCCAAGACGTATATGCAGATCAACTGAAGCGTCGAACTTAGTAGTATTAACATCCTTCACAAGTGTGGATGCTTCTTTCAGTGAATACAGTTTATTCTTGTCTACCCTGGATTCTACTGCTTTTCTCTTTTTAGGAATTTTCATTGTCATTCAAAATTTATCCTTAACGATTTTGTTTAGGCCCAGGGAGCGTCACCTTCTACGGTGATCCCCATGCTGCGGGCTGTTCCGGCAACCATCTTCATGGCGCTTTCGACGGTGAAGCAGTTAAGATCGCTCATTTTGTCCTTGGCGATGGCTTCAACCTGCGACCAGTTTACCTTGCCGACCTTCGTGCGGTTGGGTTCCTTGGAACCACTCTGCAACTTGGACGCTTCGAGCAACTGAACAGCGGCAGGAGCTGTTTTGATGATAAAATCGAATGACTTGTCTGAATAAACCGTGATGAGCACCGGGAGCACTTTGCCCGGCTTGTCCTGTGTGCGGGCGTTGAACTGCTTACAGAATTCCATAATGTTCACTCCCTTCGAACCGAGTGCGGGACCAACCGGAGGAGCCGGGTTGGCCTGACCGCCTTTTACCTGCAGCTTTACAAAGCCGCTGATTTCTTTTGCCATGTTACTTTGTGTTTGGTGTTAACGTGGCGCCTTAAGCGCCACTCCCAAACCGATAAGAAAATTGAATTCTTATTTGGGGGTCGCAAAGATATGAAAATAATTTATCAGATTTTTATTTTTTAAATTATTCTACGTAGCTTTTACTTATGTTTACGCTCTACTAACGTAATTAAATTTTCGAACATCAAAAACACTTCGTAATTATGGCCAAAGCAAAGAAAAAGTCCGCTAAAAAAGCTGCTCCTAAAAAGAAATCCGCTGCTAAAAAATCAGCACGAGGAGCAAGAAAAGCGGCCCCCAAAAAAGCCGGTAAGAAAAAAGCAGCAAAAAAAGCGGCTCCTAAAAAGGCGGCCAAAAAAGGTGCTAAAAAAGCTGCAAAAAAAGCCGCGCCTAAAAAGAAGGCAGCCAAAAAAGCAAAGAAAGCGGCTCCCAGGAAAAAAGCAGTTAAAAAAGCTGCTCCCAAAAAAGCTGCCCCCAAAAAGGCGGCCAGGAAAAAATCAGCCAGCAGAAGACCGGCTTCGAGGCCCTCTTCAGATATGGGAACACCCACCGGCCCAATGGCTGAACCTACCTCCACAGAATCTTCAATGGAACAGCCTGGCACCACCAATACAAACGATTAATCTGGCTATAGCCATAAAAAACGAAACCTCCGTTTTGCGGAGGTTTTGTTTTTACAGCATTCGTAACGTTTTGAGCGTTAGGCAAGTTTTTCCACCTGCATGTAGTTGAGTTCCACCGGTGTGGAGCGTCCAAATATCTTTACGGTTACTTTCAGCTTTTTCTTTTCATCGTTCACTTCCTCGATGATGCCGTTGAAATCATTGAACGGCCCTTCGATGATCTTGATGGTTTCGCCCACAATGAACGGCTCACTCATGCTTACGCCTCCGGCTTCCGCCATCTCATCCATTTTACCGAGCATCTTGTTCACTTCAGCCTTGCGCAAAGCGATAGGATCGTCTTTACCCAGGAAGTGAATAACGTTGGTGGTATTCTTGATGGCGTCGCGCAGGTCGTCGGAAAGCTTTCCTTCGATTACCTCGATCATCACGTAGCCGGGGTAATAATTCCTTTCCCTCATTACTTTCTTTCCATTCTGAACCTTGTAAACTTTCTCCACGGGAAGAAAAACCTGCTTCACGACTTCTCCCCACCCCCCACGCGAAATTTCTTTATCAAGATATTCTTTCACTTTGCGTTCCTTTCCGCTCACCACGCGCAGCACGTACCATTTGGTTTCCTTTTGTGGTACCGCCTGCTCCTGTTGTATCGTTTGATTTTCTTGATTTTCCATTATGCGAAGAATGAATAGATGAATTTCAGACCCGACTGAGCAATGAGGTCCATAGCCCAAACGATGCCGGTAATGATGAGTGTGGCTGCCAGAACGATCAGCGTTGATTGCTGTAGCTGTGTCCAGGTTGGCCAGGTTACCTTTTCCAGCAGTTCCCTGTATGATTCCCTGAAATATGTGGTGACCTTGTTCATTCGGTGTCTGATTTATCTGGTTTATTAGCACGGGCACTAGGATTCGAACCCAGATCAAAGGTTTTGGAGACCTCTATTCTACCATTGAACTATGCCCGTATTTAAGCCGGGAGGTTCTTCTCTCAAGCATGGCGACATACCGTACCTATCCAGAAATGGCCCTCGGCCTGCCGCACATGGCGGCTAAAAGGCTAAAAGCTATCCCGCCGGGGCGGAACAGCTTTTAGTCACGTCTACAAATATAGAAAATCATTTGTTAAGCCCGGGTCAAACCAATGGTTCGTTCCGGTCTTACTTATTTCAGAATTTCTGTAACCTGTCCTGCACCAACTGTACGGCCACCTTCACGGATCGCGAACTTAAGACCTTTCTCCATCGCGATCGGTTGGATCAGCTTAACGGTAAGGTTGGTATTGTCGCCAGGCATCACCATTTCAGTTCCGGCGTTCAGTTCAACTTCACCTGTAACGTCAGTTGTACGGAAGTAGAACTGCGGACGGTATTTGTTGAAGAATGGCGTGTGACGTCCACCTTCTTCCTTGCTCAGAACGTAAACTTCACCCTTGAATTCGGTATGGGGAGTGATCGAGCCGGGTTTGCAAAGCACCATACCCCTGCGGATCTGGTTCTTTTCAATACCGCGGAGCAGCAAACCAGCATTGTCGCCGGCTTCGCCCTGGTCGAGGAGCTTACGGAACATTTCGACACCGGTAACGGTTGACGAAAGCGGCTTTTCCTGCAGACCAACTATCTCGATGGCTTCACCCACTTTAATACGACCCCTTTCGATACGGCCTGTAGCCACTGTACCGCGGCCGGTGATAGAGAAGACATCTTCCACGCTCATCAGGAACGGCTGGTCAACCGGGCGTGGAGGCAGCGGAATATAAGAATCAACAGCGGCCATCAGCTCGTCGATAGCTTTCACCCACTTATCTTCACCAGCGAGGGCGCCTGTTGCAGATCCCTTGATGATCGGCGTGTTGTCACCGTCAAAACCATATGTAGTAAGCAACTCACGAATTTCCATTTCCACGAGTTCAAGCAATTCGGCATCATCAACGAGGTCAACCTTGTTCATGAATACCACGATGCGGGGAACACCCACCTGGCGGGCCAGCAGGATATGTTCTTTCGTCTGGGGCATTGGACCGTCAGTGGCTGCCACAACTAAAATAGCGCCATCCATCTGGGCCGCACCAGTGATCATGTTCTTTACATAGTCAGCGTGACCCGGGCAGTCAACGTGCGCGTAGTGACGGTTCTCCGTCTGGTATTCTACGTGAGCGGTATTAATGGTGATACCCCTCTCCTTTTCTTCCGGAGCGGCATCGATTTCATCATATTTTTTTAACTGTGCCATGCCCCTGCTTGCAAGGATGCTGGTGATTGCAGCAGTTAAAGTCGTTTTTCCGTGGTCAACGTGACCGATGGTACCAACGTTAACGTGTGGTTTGTCCCTCTTAAAAGTCTCTTTTGACATTTTATGTGTTTTTAGTTGTGGGTGTTTTAAATATGCTCTACCCTGCGAGCCTTTATCTGTCAGCCTCTTTCACTGAATGGTGAGCGAGGATGGAACTCACGGCGATTCCGTCAAAAGACGGATGCTATACCGATTCCTCACCCCTGAGCCGTTAGTGAGGATCGAACTCACGACCTCTTCCCTACCAAGGAAGTGCTCTACCACTGAGCTACAAC
>CBIGXK010000277.1:0-5496 GCA_966193805.1 uncultured bacterium
CCCATACACCGCTACCAGCACATTTATCTCACCTTCGCTTATTCGCTCACTTTATTCATGTGGGTAAGCGTGAGGGATTTCTCAAAATATTTTCAGAAAAGAATTTATAACACGCCGCTGCAGCCCATGAGCCGCAGGGAACATTTTACCTTTTGGGTGAGCAAGGCGCTGTATGCGTTCTTCTATGTGATCCTTCCGATCATCGTTGTGGGTCCGTTGGCCTGGCTCATCGGTTTTGCCACGATGGGGATGGTGCTTGGCGTGGTGATCTCTTACGTGTTCCAACTGGCGCACGCCGTAGAAGGCCCTGAATTCGACACGGTGGGCATTGAAGACAAAATGATTGAAACTGAATGGGCCGTTCACCAGATCAGGACCACCGCCAATTTCGCAGAAAACAACAAGGTTGTTTCGTGGCTGGTAGGCGGACTCAATTTCCAGATCGAGCATCACCTGTTTCCCAGGGTGAGCCATGTTCACTATCCGGCCATCAGCCGCATTGTGCGCGATCATTGCCAGCGTTTCCAATTACCATATCATTCGTTTCCTAATGTGCAAATGGCGGTAGTGTCGCATTTGCGCACCATGAAAAAGCTGGGACAAAAACATTAATTTAGATAACGTTAATGTTCCCTTTTTCATCACCACTAAAATGGAACAAGGTTGGTAAAACGATTGCACCTTGCCCTGGTATTTACTTTATTTTATTTGTTCGCCGCTGCACAACCTCCCGTACATGTTTGGGAGATGCAGCAACTCACCTTTACCGCCAACGGCACCTATAAGAATCCTTATACTGATGTGAAAGTATGGGTGGACCTTTCAGGCCCCGGCTTTCAAAAAAGAGTGTACGGCTTTTGGGACGGCGCCGACACGTTTCGCATACGTGTAGCCGCTACCCAACCGGGTACATGGAACTGGGAGAGCGGCTCGAGCACAAACGATCCCGGCCTCACCGGCCATAAGGGCTCGTTTACTGCCATCGCGTGGACAGACGAAGAAAAAAATCAAAATCCCTTACGTCGCGGCTTTATCAGGGCATCTGCCAACAAGCATGCATTGGTCCATGCCGACAGCACACCTTACCTCGCCATCGGCGATACCTGGTTTTCGCTTGCCTCATCACGCTTCAAATGGTACAACGACGATAAAGCAAGGCCGATAGGCCCTGATGCAGGTTTTAAAGACTATGTTCGTTTAAGAAAGTCGCAGGGCTTCAACTGGATCAATATCATCGCCGCCTTCCCCAACTGGAAAACCGACGACAGCTCGTGGCTGCTCACGATGCACGACTCCGCACAAACAACAGTGCGCTCTGCATGGATGGATTTCAACAGCGGCAGCGCCAAGGACATGAAAAACCAGGGTGGCGAACCGTTCTTCTTTCCCGGCAAGGTGCCGGGCTATGAAAACTTTTTCCCGGACATGGACCGCATCAATCCTGAATACTTCAAGTATCTCGATAAAAAGATCGCTTACCTCAATGCAAACGGCTTTGTGCCGTTTATTGAAACGTCGCGAAGAGATGCCAGCATGCTGTGGAGTCAATACTACCCGTGGCCCGATTCGTACACCCGCTATGTGCAGTATATTTTCTCGCGCTACCAGGCATTCAATACCGTGCTCGGTCCCGTACATCTCGACATCATTGCGCGCACTATAAGTCCTGACGATTACAAGGCCGCATTGAAGAAGATGGAAGAAGAATACGGGCCGCTTCCTTTTGAAAACCTGCTTTCTGCTAACGCCAATCCCAGCACGCTCGAAAATTGGGGCGAAGATTCATGGGTAACGCTGCACCAGATCGGCAATAAACGCGAACACAAGTATTTTTGGTACCTCACCGAAATTTACAATTTGAAGAACCCTGCACCGGCCATCAATGGCGAACCTTATTATGCAGGTTACAGCGACCCACGCGGACGCGGCGCGGTGAACTATAAACGCGGTGCGAAGGGCGGCACAAAAAAAGACGATGCCATTGTGCGTTCGTGTTTGTATGGAAGTTTTTTATCGGGCGCGCTTGCCGGCCATGTGTATGGCGCAGACGGAATTTGGGGCGGCGACAATGAAGAGAAGGCGCCGGTAAAAATGTGGGACGCTTTTCAATGGAACTCTGCCTCGCAGGTGAAGTATCTCAAAAACTTCGCATTCTCCATTGGAGAAAATTACCAGGACCTTGAACCGCTGTTGGATCTCGTTACGCCCAATAAAAACGAAAATGTGCTTGCTTACGAAGGATGGGCGTACTGTGCGCGTACACCGGATAAAAATAATTTTCTTATTTATTTTGAAAGGGGATGTCCGCAGGCGGAAGTTCGCGGCGCACAATTGAACGGCGTGTACTCCGCGCAGTGGTTCGATCCGCGCAATGGTACCTGGAAAAATGTGGGAGAAGGAAAAGTTGCCTCCGATAATATCGGCATCATCAACCTTCCGCTGATGCCTTCGAATGACGATTGGGGACTGAAGCTCGTTTATGAAGGAAAAATTGGGGAGGTGCCGTATAATAAACCCGCCCCGAAGGTGCGCACGTTAAAGAACAACGCCATAAAATTGATGTATGCCACCATTGGTATTGTTGCCGCAGGCCTTGTTGTATTTCTTTTCGTTCGCCTCAGGCCGCGGCGTTAAGCCGCGATCTTATTTTTATAGTAAACCGTTTTGGCAAACAGGCTGTACACGATGGTATAAAAAATAGTGATGGTAATGGTTGATGAACCGGGCCCGAAAGCATGCACCTCTTCATATTGGATATACACCACGAGGTATTGAAGGAAAAGGTAGGCGATCAGCAGGAAGGGTGAAAGATAAATCACCATTACGCGCAGCCATCCTTTTATCTTTATCGGCGAAACGATGAAGTCGAATACGATAGAACCGGTTATGGCACAGCAACTGAAAAGGATGAACGCGCCTTTCACCAGATGATCGATTTCTCTCACCGCCATGTTTTCTTCCGACATCACATTGATGATGTGAAGGAAGATGAATGGTGCAATGGCAAAAGCCGATGCCCCCACCAGCCAGGCGACAGCTTTCAGAAAATAATTGCCATAAATCTTTTTGCTTTCGGGCATGATTGCGGGAAACCGTTTTGCGGTGTTCAAATATACCCGAATTGCATTTAAATCATGGACTGGCGAACGTCTTTCGTTTCGGTGATGACGGCGGTAACGACGCCCCAGATGTTGAGAACCGTGTCGCCTGAAATTTCTATTTCGCGGTATTTGCTGTTGGCCGGTATGAGCCAGCACCTGAAATCATTTTTCTTCAGGAACTTAACGGTAAACTCACCATCGAGCTCTGCGAGTACAATGTCGCCGTTTTTGGGGGTGAGCGAACGGTCGACGATGAGCTTTGCTTTCGGAGGAATGAAGGCGTTGATCATGGAATCGCCGCGACATTCGATGATAAAGGTGGCGAGGGGATGCGGTACAAAAACTTTATTCAGGTCTATTCTTTCTTCCATGTAATCGAGTGCCGGCGACGGAAAGCCTGCCTGCACCGGAACCTCGTAGCTGCTCAGTGTCATACTTCTGTTTTAGTGCTACAAGATTACTAAATATTTTAGTAAGAAGAAAGAATAATTGCCGAAAATGCTGTCATCGCTGTTTTACGAAACGCAGCAGGGTATTGCTTTGGCTGGTGGTAACGTGAACGAAATAGATACCCGTTTGCAGGTGGCTCACAGGAAGCTGGGTATTTAACGTGCCGCCGCTTTTCAATAGTTGTTGTTCAAGCAGTTTCCTGCCGTTAATATCGAAAATGGCAATGCTGATTTTTCCCTGTTCCGCGCCGTTGATGATTAACTGAAGTTGGTTGCGAACCGGGTTGGGGCGGAGGTAGGTGCCTGGTTGCTGCATGCGCATAACATCGATGCCGGGTGGCAGGGTATCGTTGCCAATGTGGGTGGTATCGCTGACGCCTCTGGCCACCGGTGGTGTGTTCTCTTACAAAACAACGACGTGTACAATGTCGGAAGCCTGCATGCCGCCCTTATCGGTAACGGTTAACCGAAACTGGTAGTTGCCTGGTTGGAGGTCGCTAACGGAGGCCACGGCATCAGTAGCGTTGCTGATGGTAACGGCTGCGGGTCCCCCGGCCATTTCCCAGAAATATGTTTCAATGGTGCCATCGGGATCTTGCGACGATTCGCCATTGAGAATGAGCATGGAAACGGGCAGGCGTATGTCTACGTCTTCGCCGGCATTGGCAACGGGTGTTGTGTTGGAAGATGGTCCGCCGTTGCCAACGAATACCTGCACCTGGTCGGTGCTCCATTCGGCGCGGTCGTCTATCACTTTCAATTCATATTTATACGTTCCGGTATTGAGGGAGGTGATGGTTGTTGCGGCGGAGTTGTGATTGCTGATGCTTCCTCCGGAGGGCCCGGAGATCTTGCGCCAGATGTAGCGCAAGATCTTTCCGTCGGCATCCGATGAAGCTGCTCCGTTTAGTGTTGCCGTTCCGGCATTTTTTGCGATGCTAAGGTTGCCGCCGGCGAGAGCCCTGGGTGTTTTATTAGGATGTAATGATTTATTCTGCGCCAGCATCCATTCATAAACATTTGGATCCTGGTATTCATGATCGGTGCTGTAAGCGCGTTTGAGCCATACGGCATGTCCGCCGCTGGGGTACATAATGAGGTTCGGCGATACATCGGCGCCGCAGTTATTAATTTCTTTGATGGCGTTGAGCGTGCACGATGGGCTGGCCGTTTTATCGTCGAGCGCATGCACCGCGAGTACCGGCAGGTTGGCATTGGCGATGTTGCAGCCGTTGCTCATCTGGCACGGGCCCACTACCGGTACGATGCCCGCGAGCCGTCTCGCGTTTGACACGGATTCGGAAGCATATATCCAGGTGCCGCCACCGCCGAGGCTGAGGCCCGTAACAAATATCCTGTTGGGATCTATTCTCAGTTGTTTGACGGCGTAATCTATCAGGGCGTTTACGTAGAAGCTGGGCCAGCGGCTGTATTTGGGATGCGACTGCGGTACCAGCACCACGAAGCTTTCTGTTTTCCCGTTCCAGGTAAAGCGCATCGGGTTGCCTCTTTTTATATAAGAGGGCAGTCCGCAGCACCACACGTCTCTCAGTTCTGATTTTCCGTTTCCTTTTTCGCCAACGCCGTGCAGGAAAATGATGAGCGGGTGTTTGGCCGGGCTTGAGGAATAGTCGGACGGCCGGAACTCCTGGAAGCCGATAAACTGACCGTTGTTAGCGGTAAGTCCGCGGGCAATGATTTGTGCTGATGTGTACACGGGTAAGGTGATGCACAACAGGGCCACGACCAATTTCATAACGCGGTTGATGCTGACGGTTATTAAATAAGGGATTGGCCATCCACAGGAAGATGAATACAATAAGGTTAGATTAGATCCTGCGCACTACAACGGGGAAATCAGATTTGTGAAAGTGGTGATAGTTTAAATGGGGAGCGGGAGGGGTTAATTGCGCCCAAAACTAAGCAATGATTGTACCGAAAAGCGC
>CBIGXK010000278.1:0-5462 GCA_966193805.1 uncultured bacterium
GATTAGGGGCCTCATTATAATGATTAAATCGTAATTAACCTCATTTCGGGGCCCGCCTGTAGAGATAAATGGCGACGATCGAAAAAATGATATTGGGCATCCACGCAGCAATAAACGGATGGAGGTCGCCCTTGGTGGAGAAAGTAAGCGAAAATTTATCCATGACCACGAACACGGCAGCCAGTATGATGCCCACGGCCATATGCAGCCCGCTGCCGCCCCTCGTCTTCCGTGAGGCCACCACCGCACCCATCAGCGTCAGCAGTATCACCGACACGGGCGTGGCATCGCGGCGGTACAGCTCCACCTTGTATTCATTCAGGCCCTCGGTGCCCCTGAGTTTTTCCTCGTTGATATACGCCTTCAGCTCGGGCGTGGTCATTTTATCTTTAAGATATTTGTCGAACCGAATTTCGGAGGGCTTTACATTGAGGGTGATGTGCATGGAAGGCGTGGATTTCAGTTCTTCCTTTATACCGTTGATGTGACGCTCCACTACTCTTTCCACTTTCCATTTATTAACTGCCGTGTCCCACTTCAGCGAGTTGGCCCTCAGGTTGTACACAACCTTGTCGTCCTTCAGCCGGTCCATGAAGAAACCGCCGTAAGCGGTTTTGGATGTGGTGTCATAATTACGCATACCCGCGTAAGTATTCGAATCGACCCGGATGTAAACGCTTGACCCTTTGGCAAGGTATTGCCCGATTTCATAGGAGCTTTTGGCATCAACATAGGTTGCCTGGAAATTTGCGCGCAGCACATTCGCCTTGGGTATCAGGTAGTGCGTCGAATACCAGAAAATTGCCGCCAGCAATACTGCGCCAACCATGTAGGGCCTGAGGATCCGGTTGAACCGGATGCCGCCTGCCAGCATCGCCACAATCTCCGACCTGCCCGCCATTTTTGACGTGAACAGGATAACGGCAATGAATACCATCAGGGGAAAGATCATCGAAATGATAAAAGGAATGAACCCCGCGAAATATTTGGTGAGTATATAATAGGCAGAAAGACCGGATTTCATGAAATCGTCCGCCTTCTCACTCCAGTCCACCACTCCCGCGATCACCGAAAAGATGATCACCATGAAGATAGTTGTGGAGATCAGCTTCTTAATGATATACCAGTCAATGAGTTTTAACATGATCGCGCCTCAAAAGTAATTTAAAACTTTGTACCTTCCTTTTATGAGATGGGTGTCTGTAATTATAAGTGTGTTAATTGTTTCTTCTTCGTTTGGGCAGGATACTTCGTTGTTTAAAAGAGAAGTGTTTGTAAAAGGAAAAGACTCGCTGAACTACCGGATGCTCTATCCCATAAAATACGACGTCGATAAAAAATATCCGATCGTGCTGTTCCTGCACGGCGCCGGCGAAAGGGGGAGCGACAACGCCAAACAATTGCTCCATGGTTCGGCCCTATTCCTGGATTCGATGAACCGTTTGAAATACCCCGCATTCGTGGTGTTCCCGCAATGCCCGCAGAATGGTTTTTGGGCAAATATTAAACGAAACCTGGAAGGAGAGGCAGATTCACTGGGTAACTTTGCATTCAACTCGGCCGGCGGCGCCTCCAAATCATTGAACCTGGCGATGCAGTTGATCGACTCGCTCGCCAAAACACCGCAGGCCAAAGAAGACCAGATTTATGTAGGCGGACTATCGATGGGAGGCATGGGCACCTTTGAAATTTTATGGAGAAAGCCACAATTCTTCGCAGCGGCCTTTGCTATTTGCGGCGGCGGCGACCCACAAAAAGTGGCGCTTTATGCAAAAGGTTTTCCGATATGGGTATTTCACGGTGGCGCTGATAACGTGGTGCCTGTTAGCAATTCAAGACTGATGTCGAACACGCTCAGGCAGGCAGGCGCTAAAGTGAAATATACTGAATACCCTGGCGTTGGACATAATTCATGGAACAAAGCCTTTGCCGAACCGGATTTTTTGGAGTGGTTGTTTGCACAGGAGAGATAGGCACTGGGCAATTGAAGCTTTTGCATGAAAACTAAAACAAACCCGTTTTAACTTTTAACTTTTGCCCGCGGGCAAACATCACAACCTCCTCTTAAAAATCTCTGCCTTCTCCTTTTTCCAGCTCAAAAAATCACCTTCAATAATTTTCTGTCTTGCCGCTGTTACCAAATACATGTAAAACGCAAGGTTGTGCAGGCTGGCTATGGTTAGCCCCAATATCTCTTTCGACTTCACCAGGTGCCGCAGGTAAGCTTTGCTGTAATAATTGCTGACCGTACTTTCAAACCCTTCATCTATTGGTGAAAAATCGCTTTCCCATTTCTTATTATCTATATTGATTACGCCCTGCGTGGTGAACAGCATGCCATTGCGGCCGTTGCGCGTGGGCATCACGCAATCGAACATGTCGACACCCAACGCAATACATTCAAGAATGTTCCAGGGGGTGCCCACACCCATCAGGTATCGCGGCTTCTGTTCGGGCAAATGTTCGCAACACAGCGCCGTCAGCGAATACATCAGCTCTTCCGGCTCACCCACGCTTAACCCTCCAATCGCATTCCCCGGCGCATTCGCGGCGCTTGTCAATTCGCAGGAGGCAATGCGCAGGTCCTCGTAAGTACCGCCCTGTACAATGGGAAACAAGTTTTGTGAATAGCCATATTTTTCACGCGTGTCGTTGAAACGGCCGATGCACCTTCCCAGCCAACGGCCGGTGAGCATCATCGAATCCTTTGCATATTGATAGTCGCTCGGGTATGGCGGACACTCATCAAAAGCCATAATGATGTCAGCGCCAATGGTGCGCTGTATGTCCATCACATTTTCGGGAGTGAACAAATGTCTCGAGCCGTCTATATGCGACTGAAACATCACTCCTTCTTCACTGATCTTTCTTGAATCTGCCAGCGAAAATACCTGGTAACCGCCGCTATCCGTGAGGATGGGTTTATGCCATCCGTTGAATTGATGAAGCCCGCCGGCGCGCTCCAGTATATCCAGCGAAGGGCGCAGATAAAGGTGGTAAGTGTTGCCCAGGATGATCTGCGCTTTCACGTCGTTTTCCAGTTGCTGCTGCGTTACCGCCTTCACACTTCCGGCGGTGCCTACCGGCATGAAGATGGGGGTTAATATTTCACCATGATCGGTGGTTATTTTTCCGGCTCGTGCCCTGGAAGATGGATCGTTGTGCTGCAGATCGAATTGAAGTTGAGGCATGGCGGGCAAAGATAAGGCAATCGCCAGTCGGCAATCGGCAATTGCTCTTTCCCGTATCTTCGCCTCCTTATGAAAAATAACGCTGGCAAAGAGATCGTGATGAGCGGCATTCGCAGCACCGGTTACCTCCACCTTGGCAACTATTTCGGTGCCATCAAAAACTACGTGAGGATGCAGGATGAATATGAATGCTTTTTTATGGTCGCCGACCTTCACTCCCTCACCACGCATCCCGACACAACAGAACTTCGCTCGAACGTTCACCGCGTTTTGGCGGAATATTTAGCATGCGGGCTCGATCCCGATAAATCTGCGCTCTACTGTCAAAGCCATGTTCCCGAAACTGCCGAACTGTATCTTTTCCTGAACATGCTGGCATATAAGGGAGAACTGGAAAAAACCACCACCTTCAAAGACAAGGCGCGGCAGCATCCGCAAAATATCAACGCCGGCCTCCTCACCTACCCGGCTCTCATGGCTGCCGACATCCTCCTTCACCGCGCAACGCTCGTTCCCGTAGGCAAAGACCAGGAACAGCATCTTGAAATGTCGCGCAACTTCGCCAACCGCTTCAATCACCGGTACGCAGAAGTTTTTCCGGAACCTTATGCTTTTAATTTCGGCGCCGACCTCGTAAAAGTTCCGGCGCTCGATGGCACCGGTAAAATGAGCAAGAGCGAGAATGAATATGCCACCATCTATCTGAATGACAGCGATGACATGATCAGGAAGAAATTTCGCAAGGCAAAGACCGACTCACTGCCCACCGACCCCAATGCACCAAAGAGCGAAGCGGTTCAAAATCTTTTCGACCTCATGCACCTCGTTAGCGATAACGAGGCGATCGCAAAATTCGAAAATGATTACAACCACTTGTCGATACGATACGGCGATCTTAAAGATCAACTGGCCGAAGACTTTGTAAGGTTCATTACGCCGATACGTGAAAAAGCGAATGAGATCTTTCACGATAAAAAATACCTGGCCAGGGTAATGGAAAAAGGCGCCGCGCGGGCGCGAGCCAGCGCACAGGCCACGATGAGCCTCGTAAAAAAAGCAATGGGTCTCGATTATTTTTAATCGTCACTTCTTAATTCTTTATATTTATTGAACCCCCGGCGTCCCGCCTGTGCGGGAAATTAAAACGGACAAATGGCAAAAAGCAGGAAACCTAAACACATTGCAGTAGCCGGCAACATCGGCGCAGGAAAGACCACCCTCACCGAACTGTTGAGTAAACATTATAAATGGATCCCCCAGTTTGAGGACGTTGACCACAATCCCTACCTGTTCGATTTTTATGACGATATGCCGCGCTGGAGCTTCAACCTGCAGATTTACTTTCTCAACAACAGGCTTAACCAACTGCTCGACATTCAACGCGGAACCCAAACGGTGATCCAGGACAGGACGATTTACGAAGACGCACACATCTTCGCGCCCAACCTCCATGAAATGGGGTTGATGGGAAAGCGCGACTACGACAACTATTTTGCGTTCTTTGAAACACTCAAATCGATGGTGCAGCCGCCCGATCTGCTGATTTATCTGAAAGGATCGGTGCCTACACTTGTGGCACAGATACAGAAAAGGGGAAGAGAATATGAAGAAAATATCCGCCTCGATTACCTGAAGCGGCTAAACGACTTTTATAATAAATGGATAGAAGGCTACAGAGAGGGACCGCTGTTGGTGGTGGATATCGACAAGAATAAATTTCCCGAGAATGAAGAGCATCTTGGAGAGATCATCGGTAAGATAGATGCGATGTTGTACGGACTGTTTTGACTTGAGACGGTCCACCCCCGGATAGCCTTCCGTTTCGCGTCTCACATTTGCCCTATCCCCCGCTGGCGGGGGTGGTCCCGACGAAGGAGGGACCGGGGGTGGACAATTTACTTATACTCCGAAAACTTATCCAACTCCTTCAATAACGAATCAATTCTCCTGTCCCACACCGCCTGCCTCGCAGTATCCAGCGAGTGGTTCGTCTGCTGGTCATAGCTCTGTTGCAACCGCGTGTGCTCCTGCATCACATCGTTATAAATCTTAGTCACATCGTTCTGCACCGTTTTACTATTGAAAGAATATTCCACCAGCGCCTTGTGCAGAATACGCGCATGTATTTCGGCAATGTCAAAATGCCCCTGCTCATGATTAAGGATGTAATCATTTTTGATCCGCCCCCACGACAACGACTTGTTGAACCTGCATTTGATGGTATGGGTAAGCTTCCGGTCGCTGAAACCGAATTCAACATTAATATTACTG
>CBIGXK010000279.1:0-5430 GCA_966193805.1 uncultured bacterium
CAGATATCCTCTTCCCTTTCCAACATCAAAATCGCACTCTGCGGAACGATGTAATACTTCTCGTTTTCATAAAGCACTTCGGTGGCGCCGCTAAGCAGGAAAATCGCGAGATCCCCTTCCCTCGCCTGGAGCGGAACATATCGTACCTGCTCCTCTTTGGTCTTCCACGGCTCGTCCTCTACAGGCATCGGTATGGCATAACCGGGACCGGTTTTGATGATATAGCCCTGCTGTACCTTTTCGCGCTCCTGCACACCCGGCGGAAGATACAACCCTGTCTCCGTCCTTTCGTTGGGCTTCGCCAGCCGGATCAGCACCCTGTCGCCAATAACAATTAATTTCTTGAATGTATTTTCTGTTGTAACACGCATTGTATTTGAATTAGTCGGTAAAATTACGGCGGCAAACTTATTGCATGCTGAACAAAGACGACCTTGCCTCCATTCAGCAGGCGTTAACCACTGCGCTTGATTCCCGAAAAGATCATTTCGTTCATACGCCGCAGGTGTATTATTCAAATATCGAAGACCCGAAAGTGAGGGTGTATGTTTCGGTGTGGACAACCTGCATCGAACCCAATGATTTTCTCAAAGCAAAAAATGAAGTGATAAAAACGGTGGCAGATGTATTAAAAACGCAGCAGGCGCTGCAGTAACTATTGCTCCTGCTCCACGATTTTTACGGGCTCCGTGAAAGGCAGGCCGGTATTGAGTTGCAGCAACTGGTGAAAATATCGTGCGGATTCTTTTTCGGGGTTCACCAGGTCATACAAAGTAACTTTATCGAGGAAATTATCAACAATGTATTGCACCATCTGCCACAGCGAACGCGACGAACAATCCACCGAATGTGTACATATCTTCATAGCACCCGAATGTGTGCCGCAAAACTGCTGATCGAATAATTGTCCGCCCAGCCCCTTCAATACTTTGTTGATATTGATCTCGTAGGCCGGCAACGACAGCACATAACCGCCTTTATTGCCCGGCGTACTGTTCACAAATCCTTCCATCCTTAATATGCGCGCAAGTTTCGCCACATAATGGCTGCTCAATCCCTCAGCTTCACTGAGCTGGCGGATGCTCATACCCTCCCGGTCCTTGCACGATGCAATGCGGATGAGTATCCTTAAACCATATTCTTCCTGTGCTGTTATCTTCATAATCTTTTTTCGTTGTTTAAAGAAATCCCAGCTCAAGTTGTGCGGCCTCCGACATCATGCTCCTGTCCCACGGCGGGTTCCAGGTTACGGAAACGTGCACGTCGTTAACGCCTTCTATCGCACGAACCTTCTGGTCCACCTCGATGGGTAACGACTGGGCGGCGGGACAGCTCGGCGCCGTCAGCGTCATCACGATCTGCACATTATTCACAGGCAGCACATCCACTTCATAAACGAGTCCCAACTCGTAAATGTTCACGGGTATTTCGGGGTCATAAACGGTCTGCAGGACCTCTTTCACCTTATCCTTCAATTCATCTGTTCCTTTTAATTCTTCTGTGCTCATGTTGATGCATTTTGCAATTTATAAGCAAGCGCGTAATTCTTCATCTGCTTTACCATCGACAGCAACCCGTTCGACCGTGTTTGCGCCAGGTGGCTCATCATGCCGATGTCACGAATAAAATTCAACGGCGCGTTCACGATGTTGTCAGGTTGCTGGCCCGATAGTACACGGATCAGCATGCTGATCAGTCCCTTCACGATCACGGCATCGCTTTCGGCTTTGTAAAACACCCTGCCGTCTTTGTAATCAGCAACCAGCCAAACGGTAGACTGGCAGCCCTTTACTTTATTCTCGTCTTTTTTGTACTGGTCATCGAGCGGCAGCAGTTTTTTGCCGAGATCGATGATGTATTCATATTTATCGTCCCAACTGTCGAAAAGCGAAAACTCGTCAACAATTTCAGCTTCTATTTCTTCTATGCTTTTCTGTACGCTCATTGTTATAACAACATTTTGACGGCCCTGTTCAAACCTGTTATCAGCTCATCAATTTCTTCCTTTGTATTATACAAGGCGAACGATGCCCGGGTGGTGCCCGGTATGCAATAACGGTCCATCAGCGGCTGCGCGCAATGGTGACCCGTACGCACCGCCACACCGCGGTTGTCGAGTAAAATGCCCAGGTCCTGCGGATGAATGCCGTCAATCACAAAAGATATCAGGCTCACTTTGTTCTTCGCCCTTCCGATGATCCTCAGGCCCGGTATCGCTTCCAGTAAACCCGTGGCATATTCAAGCAATTCATTTTCGTGCCGCCGAATTTTTTCTTTGCCCAGTTGATGGGTAAAATCAATGGCCGCTTTAAAAGCTATGGCATCAGCGATGTTGGGCGTGCCCGCTTCAAACTTATAAGGAAGATCATTGTACGATATGTTGTCATAGCTCACTTCCCTGATCATTTCTCCCCCGCCCTGGTAAACGGGCATCGATTCAAGAAGCTCTTTCTTTCCATATAAAATACCCACGCCGGTAGGTCCGTATATTTTATGAGAAGAAAATGAGAAGAAATCACAATCCAGGTCCTGAACGTCTATATCAAGGTGCACGCTGGACTGCGCACCGTCAACGACCGCCACGGCGCCCACTTTATGTGCGGCGGCGATCATCTTCTTTACCGGGTTGATGGTGCCCAGCGCATTCGATGCATGAACGATGGAGAGGATCTTCGTTTTTTCGGTGAGCAGTTTTTCAAATTCATCCATCAGCAGTTCGCCATCGTCATTAACCGGAATGATTTTGAGGACGGCCCCTTTTTCCTGTGCAAGGATGTACCAGGGAACAATGTTCGAGTGGTGCTCCATGGCGGAGATGAGTATCTCATCGCCTTTATCGATATTTTGCCTGCCCCACGTTTGCGCCACCAGATTAATGCCTTCGGTTGTGCCTCCGGTGAAGATGATCTGCTCCCTTGTGCCGGCATTAATGAACTTGTGAACCGTATCGCGGGTTGACTCGAATGCAGCCGTCGCCTCTTCTGCAAGAGTGTGAATGCCCCTGTGAATGTTGGCATTATAGTTTGAATAATAATTCACCAATGCGTCTATCACCACTTGCGGCTTTTGAGTGGTGGCGGCATTATCAAAATATACCAGCGGCTTTCCCTTCACCTCGCGGTTGAGGGCGGGGAAATGGCGGCGTATGGAATATACATCCAGGTCTTTTTCTATTGCGGGAGATTGAATCATAATGTTATAATTGTAGCCGTTCTGCAATCAATTCATCCACATAAGCACGGATCGGTTCTGGCTTGATATGTTCGAGCACATCCTTCGCAAAAGCATGTATGAGCAGCGAACGTGCAGTCTGTTCGCTGATGCCCCTCGAGCGCAGGTAAAACATTCCTTCTTCGTCGAGCCTTCCCACCGTACAGCCGTGCGAGCACTTAACATCGTCGGCAAAAATTTCGAGCTGCGGCTTCGTGTTCACTGTTGCAGTATCTGAAAGCAAAATATTCTTATTCGACTGAAAGGCGTTGGTTTTTTGTGCGAGGCGTTCGACAAATATTTTTCCGTTGAAGACGGCCGTGGCCTGGTCATCAATGATGCCTTTGTACAGTTCGTTGCTGAAGCAGTTGGGGCTGATGTTGTCAACCACCGTGTGGTTGTCGGTATGCGTCTTGCCTTTGAGAAAATAAAGGCCGTACATGTGCGATTCGCAGTTGTCTGCAGCCATCGCAATGCCGAGGTTATTGCGTACGATGCCGCCGTTAAGCGAAACAGTAACGGAATGCACGAAACTCTTGCTCACCTGTTTGAAGTACGTGGTAGTTACCTCGTGCGTGTACGCAGCGTCGTTCTGAATTTTGCAATACTCCACGCGCGCATCTCTTTCCACCACCACTTCCATTACCTGGTTGGTAAAGCTTTCGCAAAGTCCGATGGTCGCATACGTTTCGACGATCTGCACCTCTGCATTTTCGGCAATGTGTATAAGGGTGCGCGGCTGCGCCAGGATGTTGAGCGTACGCGCATCGGTGATATTATAGATGTAAACAGGATGTCCGGTGGTCTTGCCGCGCTTTACATGAATATAAACGCCTTCCTGCATAAAGGCGGTGTTCAACGCATGGATGCCGTCCTTCACATATTTACCGCTGAAGCCAAGATTTTTTGCCACAATGTCGCGGTGCTGTTGATGCAGAGTGGCATCGTGGAGGCTCAGCACTTCGAGTTCGGGTGAGCGTACCACGGAGAGAGACGGCGAAAATTCCCCATTCACAAATACGAGTGCATTAGCATCGTCGTGACCGGGCAAATGATATGCGGCAACATCAGCGGAGGTGATACCAACGTTGCGTGCGATGTCAAATTCTTTGTTGAAAAGTGTGCCGATGCGTGTGTACTTCCACTCTTCATTCTTGGAAGTGGGCACGCCCATTTTATTGAACGCATCAAAAGCGTGCTGGCGCATGGTGGCGAGATGCCCGTCGTTGTGCTGCGACTGCAATTTTCCGAAACGTTCCGTTATATTTTCAATGGTGTTCATTCTGTTAATTTACTTGTAGCTTATGCTTCCTGTCCTTCGTTCACTTCGTTTTTAATAAAGTCATATCCTCTTTCTTCGAGTTCGTAGGCAAGTTCTTTAGGGCCCGACTTAACAATCCGTCCATTATATAATACATGAACAAAATCAGGAATGATATAATCGAGCAGGCGCTGGTAGTGGGTTACCACGAGCACGGCGTTGTCTTTATTGCGCAGTTTGTTGACGCCGTTGGCGACGATGCGGATGGCGTCTATGTCAAGGCCCGAATCCGTTTCATCGAGGATGGCCAGCTTGGGTTGCAGCATCGCCATCTGGAAAATCTCATTACGCTTTTTTTCGCCACCCGAAAAACCTTCGTTCAGGGGGCGGCTGAGCAGTGACTGGTCCATATTCATCAGCGCCATTTTTTCTTTCATCAGCTTAAGGAACTGAACGGCGTCGAGAGATTCGAGTCCCCTGTATTTTCTCACTTCATTCACGGCCGTCTTAATAAAGTTGGTGGTGGTGAGCCCTGCAATTTCAATGGGATACTGAAAGGCGAGGAACAAACCTTCGCCGGCTCTTTTTTCGGGAGCCAGTTCAAGCAGGTCTATTCCGTCAAATTCAACGGATCCTTCAATCACTTCATAATCCTGACGTCCTGCAAGTACGGAGGCGAGTGTGCTTTTTCCCGATCCATTAGGGCCCATGATGGCATGAACCTCACCGGCTTTAATATCCAGGTTGATTCCGTTTAATATCTTCTTTCCTTCAATTCCGGCATGCAGGTTCTTTATTGAGAGCATATTTAGAGTGTTTTATATTTAAAGTTCTTGTTCGGCAATGGGCAATAGGCAATGGGCAATCGGCAATCGGCAATAATCGGCAATGATCTAACCGACGCTTCCTTCAAGGCTAATGGCGAGCAGCTTCTGAGCTTCTACTGCAAACTCCATGGG
>CBIGXK010000280.1:0-5422 GCA_966193805.1 uncultured bacterium
ATACTGCCGTAACCATTTGGTAATCCCTGAAGTAGAAATTTATATGTTATATGATCAAACGTAAGCCGGTCAGAAGGTCACCGTCCGCGCTAGAGAGATATTAGCTGATGCCCAGATCTTTTTGAATTTCTTCGAGCGACCTCCCTTTTGTTTCGGGCATCACGCGCCAGATAAAGATGAATGACACCAGCATCATGAAGCTGAAAAATACAAACGAGTAAGTGCCACCGTTTAAAATTTCTTCCACAATAACCGGGTACACCCACGAAATGATTGCCGCCATGATCCAGTGCGTGAAGCTGCCCAGGGCACCGCCCTTCGAACGAACAGCATTCGGGAATATTTCAGAGATGAATACCCAGATCACTGCGCCTTGCGAGAAGGCGAAGAAGGCGATGAACCCTACGAGGTAAAACAAGATCATCGAGCTTCCCTGACCGGTGCCAAAAGAATAGGCGGTCAACGCCAGGAACACGATCATGCCCACGCATCCTGTGAGCAGCAATTTCTTTCTTCCGAATTTATCGATGACGGTCATCGCGAGCAGCGTGAACAGCAAATTGGCGCCGCCCACGTAAACCGGTTGCAGGTAGGCTTCGGCACGCGAAAATCCCGCCATCTCGAATATGCGGGGAGCGTAATAAAGGATGGCATTGATGCCGGACAACTGGTTGAACATCGCCAGCAGCACAGCATAAAGAATGGGCTTGTTGTACTTGCCGCTAAACAGGCTTTCGGCGGCACCGTGTGTTGACAACGCATGCTCCTCTCTTATCAACTGAACCGCCGCGGGCTCACCCAGCCGTTGAAAGATCTTCTGCGCTTCTTCATCGCGGTTGTTCAATACCAGCCACCTCGGACTTTCAGGAATGAACCGCAGCAGCACCGCAAATAGCAATGCGGGCACGATCATGACGCCAAGCATCCAGCGCCAGGCCGCATCGCCGAAATCTACAAACAAGAAATTGGTGAGAAAAGCCACGAAGATGCCCGTTACAATCAGCAGTTGGAACGAGGCCGTAAGCCGTCCGCGAATGTTGGCGGGCGACACTTCCGAAATATACATCGGTCCTACTACCGACGATGCACCAACAGCGATACCGCCGATGAACCGGAAGAAAACAAACAACAGCCAGGTAAAAGTAGACGCACAACCGATGGCCGATACCAGGTAAAGCAGGGCAATGACGGTAAGCGTTCTCTTTCGTCCGAACCGCTGTGCCGGAACACTCGAAATCAACGAGCCGATTACGGTCCCTATGAGGCTGGAGGCCACGGTGAACCCCTGCCAAAAAGAATTAAGCGACCACAGATGTTCGATGGTGGATTCAGCGCCGGAAATAACCGCCGTTTCAAAACCGAATAAGAATCCACCGAGCGCAGCGATCAGCGAAATGCGAACCGGGTAACCTGTTGAGCTTGCCAAGCTGGTTGTTTTATTGATGAGTGGAAATTACCCTATCGGCAGCACCTTTCGGCCATACACTTCATTCAGCAGGCTCGCAATACCGGTATAGATGGCCGAGCCACCGCAAATGAGCCCTTCATAACCCGCAAATTTTGTAATGGAAGCATTACCGGTAAAGTCGGCAATGGCCAGCAAAAAGAACAGAATGGTAAGGGTGGCGAAAACGAATTGCAGCGCCTTGGTAAGTTTTAACGTACCAATGAACAGCAGGAAAGTAAATATGCCCCACAGCAGGAGATAACTGGCCAGCGCAGGTTTGCTGGTCGCCTCGATCCATCCCAGTTTGGGCATGACGAGAAGGGCAACCAGCGTAAGCCAGAAAGAACCGTAAGAAATGAAGGCGGTCATGCCAAACGTGTTGTTCTTTTTCGACTCGAATATGCCGGCAATGATTTGTGCGATTCCGCCATAAAACAAGCCCATCGCCAGGATCATGGAATTCAATTCAAAAAAACCGGCGTTGTGGAGGTTTAAGAGAACAGTCGTCATCCCGAAGCCAAACAGGCCGAGGGGCGCGGGGTTGGCGCTGGTGTCGCGTATGATGGTTACGTTTTCTGGCGAAGAGTTCATCGTTAGTTTTTTTGGTTTGCAATCAATTATTTTTAAAAATAGGGGAAAAAGAGGAAAAGGCAAAAGCGATTGAATGTCTTTAAAAATCATGAAAAAAATTTGCCATTATTAAACCTTACGCTACATTTGTCTACCATTTAAGTAGACTATGCAGGTAAACAGCACGATCTCTTCCTCCCAAATACAGCCGATGCGCGGCTGTTGTTGCTGTTGCTGTCTGCACTGACCCATTCGCGATTGCCCCATCTCCCATTTACATTTCATCAACTAATCCTCACTTAGCATGTCCATCTCGCATCAACCATCGATCAAACTGTCCGCACTATTTGTAATTGTCTTTCTATCAGCAACAACATTGCTGGCGCAGCAGGAATCAAACCTTATCGAAATAACCGGAACGGTTTCGGACCAATCGACGAAGGAGCCCCTGCCAAATGTTTCTGTCAACATCAGGGGTACCGTTGCGGGAACCATCACCAGCAACGCCGGAAACTTTAAAATCAGAACGAGGCTCAGGTTTCCGTTCACACTCGTATTTTCTTCCGTAGGTTTTGCAGAGCAGGAATATGAAATCAAAGGTCCCGGCTCGAAAATCAATATTGAAATGACCACCCAAACCGTTCTCGGCAAGGAGGTGGTGGTAACGGCGTCGCGCGTACCGGAAAGCATATTGCGGTCGCCGGTGGCCATAGAAAAGCTTGACATACGCGCAATCCGCGAAACACCTGCGCCAAGCTTCTACGACGCGCTGGAAAATGTAAAGGGCGTGCAGATGACAACATCCAGCCTTACGTTCAAGGTACCTAACACCCGCGGGTTTAACATTCCCAACAATTTCAGGTTCATGCAGCTGGTAGATGGCGTGGATATGCAGGCGGCAACACTTGGCGTTCCGCTGGGTAATGCCATCGGTCCAACGGAACTCGATATTAACAGCGTTGAAATTACGCCGGGCGCCGCCTCTGCACTATATGGAATGAACGCCATCAATGGAATGGCCAACCTTATCACCAAAAGTCCGTTTCAGTACCAGGGCCTCAGCGTTTACCAGAAAACCGGCGTAAATCATGTTGGCGGCACAGGAAGAAGCGCAAGCGTACTCACCGAAACGGCCATCCGGTATGCAAAGGCATTCAACAACAAATTCGCATTTAAGGTGAACATGGGCTACCTGCGCGGCACCGACTGGCTGTCGGATACCAGGAAGGACCAGAACCCGAACACGCGCAAGAACGCCAACCCTGCCTATCCTGAATTAAACGGCGCAAATAACATCGTATTCGACGGCTGGAACAAATATGGCGACGACGCGCTCGCCGGCAGCAACACCGTTTCCATCACCGGGCTCACCATCAACGGAAATCCTGACCAAACGCTTACCGTGGGACGGACGGGCTACTGGGAAAAAGATCTGGTGAATCCTATCGTTGATAATTTGAAATTCGACGCAGGGCTTTATTACAAAATAGGAGACAAGGTAGAAGTGTCGTACGATTACCGTATCGGAAAAATGGATGGCGTGTTTCAGCGCGGCAACAAGGTGCAGCTCAACGATGTGATCGTACAAAACCACAAGTTCGAAGTGAAGGGAGCAAACTTCCTGGTGCGTGGATATGTTTCCAAAGAAAATACTGGCGACTCCTACAATGTAAAACCAACAGCCGACAACCTGGACCTCGCCAGCGGTGGAAGCGGCAGTGCGTGGAGCCAGAAATATAAAACGGCATTGAATGAATATGCAGCGCAACACGGTGGTGAATTAAATTCGCAAAACCTTGCCGCGGCCACGCAGTATGCACGACAGCAGGCCGATGCGGGCCGTGTGGAACCGGGAACAAAAGAATTTGACGACCTGAAAAGAATTATTACGGGCATCAACAATTGGGACATCCGGTCGGCCTCCATTCCCGATGCGCCGGTAACGGGCGGTTCAAAACTTTTGCAGAAAAGTAATTTGTATCACGTGGAAGGACAATGGGACCTTTCGCAGCAAACAAAGGTTTTCGATTTATTGATTGGCGCCGATGCGCGTGTGTATGAAATCATTCCCGACGGAAATAATTTTGTTGATTTCAGTCGCCCGATAGCCGACAGGAACAGGCCCGTTGAGATAGACGGCAAAGTTCCCGACTCGAGTGATTTCGGCAGCAATGTGCGTTATAAGAAGTTTGGCGGTTTTGCGCAGGTCACCAAAACATTCTTCGACGATCATTTAAAATTATTCGCATCATTAAGGGGCGATTATAATCCCGAGTTCACTTTAAAATTCACGCCGAGGCTCGCTGCGGTGTACACCGTTGCGGAGCATCACAACATTCGTTTTACGTACCAGAAAGGGTACAGGTTTCCTGCGTTGTTCGAAGCGTTATCGTATGTTAACAACGGAAGGGTGAAACGTGTGGGAAGTCTTTCTTATATCAACGAAGGACTGGGATACCTCGAGAACAGCTACACGCAAAAATCTGTGGTGAACTTTAATAACGCCGTGAAAGAAGCGGGTAATGCTGATGCCGCAGCGCTGGCCAACCGCAACCTTCTCGTGGTGGCTGATTTGCCAAAGGCGCGGCCCGAAAGCATCAATTCATTTGAAGCAGGATACAAGAGCGTGCTGCTCAACAACAAGCTGATTGTGGATGCCGATGCTTATTTCAACACGTACGACGGATTTCTTGGGCAGGTGCAGGTGTTTGTGCCGAAAGGTGAAACTGTGGGCAGTGACGCGGCTGTAGTCGCGATGATCGACAGGAACAGGGATGCCACGACAGCATCGAATGGAAATGCGGCGAGCAAGGGACAGGATCGCTACCGTGTGTACACCAATGCAAAGAATAAGTATCACAATTACGGTGGCGCCGTGGGAATTACTTATGTGTTCTACAAGAAATTCACGCTCGCAGGAAATGTGAATTTCAATAAAATAAAAAGCAATACCACTGATGATATTTTTGTGACGGGATTCAACACGCCGGAATGGTCCGCGAACCTGTCGTTTGGCAACAGGGAAATATTTAAGAATGCAGGGTTCAGTGTTGCGTACAGGTGGCAGCAGTCGTTTTTGTGGGAGAGTCCGTTGGTAACGGGACAGGTGGATGCGATCAGCACTTTCGATGCGCAGTTCACGTATAAGGTGCCGAAGATGAAGACGACCTTCAAGCTCGGCGGTTCAAATATTTTCAACAGGAATTATATTCAGTATGCCGGCGGCCCTACTTTGGGAGGATTATATTATTTGGCGGTTACGGTGGATGGGCTATTGAGGAGGTGAGAGCAAAGGGGAAAGGGCAATAGGCAATAGGCAATAGGCAATAGGCAAAGAAAAATCGAATTCAACTTTATAAATGTTTTCAGGAAAGTTTTTTTGCAGAACTGAATGCTGTTTTTGTT
>CBIGXK010000281.1:0-5420 GCA_966193805.1 uncultured bacterium
CTGTACAGCCACTCCAGCCCATTACGCTGCATCCATACCGGCGCCCGCCGCTGCATGCCTATCAACACCGGCAACGCGCCACCCACACCCACCATCAGCGCATCTACCCTGCCCTTCATCCGCGCCATCCACCGCTCCTGCCGGGGGCAGCCCAATATCACAAACACCAGCCTGGCGCCGCTTGCATTGATCTTTGCCGCTATTTCGGGCTCCTCCGCTGCAGTAAGCTCGCGAAACGGAGGACTGTACATGCCCGCAATCTTCAACGCGGGAAATTTGCCATGCAAAAACTTCTCTGCCTTCAACAGCAACGAAGGCGTGCCCCCGTAAAAGAAAACAGGCAGCCCGCAGCCTTCGGCACTCAATAACAAGTCGGGCAACAGGTCCATGCCCGCCACCCTCTCCTGCTTCATACCATATAATATATTAAACGCCCAGGTAATGGGCACACCGTCGGGTGTTACAATGGCGGCATTGTTTACTATCGAAGCAAAATGCTCGCTTCGCCTGGCCTCTACTACCATGTGTGCATTGGCAACGCAAACATAGTTGCTGCCACGGCTCAAAGCACTGTTGATGATGGCCCCGCTCATTTGGCGGTAACTACCAGTGCTCACTTGCAGCGACATCATTTTCTTCTTGTTCATAGCCAGGGGTTATAGCAAGATTATTGGGGACGGGTAATTTAAGAAATATCCACGACGCTACACGGCAGGTTCGAGTATAAATTCTTTCCGAATGTGCCTGCGTCTCACCTTGCGGGCCGACTGTATCAGCCGCCGGGTGTGCAGTATCTTCGGAAGGTTCGAAAAAACATATGGAATGGCTCGCAGCGAATAAAATTCAAAAATCAAAGAATACACAAACACCAAAACGAACCGTACGGCAATATGGATAAAGTCCAGTAAAAAGTTCATCGAATCATCGTTCTTGATCACCGATACAATCGAATTTTTAAACGAATGGAACTTCACGTCGCGGTCAACAAGCTTCCTTGCCGAAAGCACCCGCTGTTTAAACCCACGGTAGTGGCAGCCCACCGCATCGGGAACAAACAGGCACTTCCAGCCGGCCAGTTGCAGGCGCCACGAAACGTCCCAATCTTCGCCATATAAAAAATAGGTGTCGTCGAACAGCTCTTTATTGATCATAATGCTTTGAATGGCCCTGCGCCGGTAAAAGGCTGCGGCGCCGTCCACGCCATCCACATACTCCGGTTTTAACGGCACCGCATTGCGCGGCATGCCGGCAAAGCGCAGCTTGAACCGCCGCGAGCGGGTAAAGGTTATGCCGGCACAATCAATTACCGGGTTGGCGGATTTGTTGCTCAACAGCAGCGAAGCCAGCGAACCCACCCGGTGGTCAACATCGAAATACGGAAGCGCCGTTTCAAGAAAAGAAGGCTCGAGGATGGCATCGGGGTTCAGCACCAGGATGTACTCCGACGAAAAATGGTTGATGGTCCAGTTGTGGGCCGAGCCAAAGCCGATATTGGTATCGCCATACTTTGTATACAGGCGGCCATCGCTGAAGCCGGATAGGATGGACCGGGTATCGTCGGTAGAGTCGTTGTCGTAAACAACGAGGATAAAATCGCCAACAGTTTGCTGCAGCACGGCATCGATACATTCTTTGATGTACCTGGCGCTGTTATAGGTTACGATCGATATCAGTACTCTTGCTGCGTTCATATTTACGGCCGTGCCGTTTTATGAATAACATCACTAAAACGCTCCACCATGCTGTTTAGTTGTAACCGGGCCGCCACATATTCTTTAATGTGCCCGGCCATTTGCTGCTGGTGGCGTTCGTTGTAAAGATAATCCTGCACAACGTGGGCCAACCAGCCAAAATCCCCATACGGTACCCAAAAACCGGTTTTTGCTTCTATTATATGCTCTTTTTCGGGGCCGTGCCAGGGGCGGCCATCACCGTTTTCCGAAAAGGTGATCACCGGCACGCCATACAATAAAGCGTGGTTAACCGCAAGGCCCACCGCGCCTAAAATAACCACCAGGCTGGCGCCCGCCAAAATGCGGCCCGTTTGCCCCTCGTCATACAGCGCGCCGTGAAAAACGAACTGCTGCGCGTAGGAATGGCCTATAAGCATCGCTTTACAGGTATCCAGTTCGGGCCCGTCGCCAATAAAATGGATACAGGTTTCCCGCTTTGTCGGCTCTTCAAAGGCATCGAACATCCGGATGAGTGCGCAGGGATCCTTCTCCTTCGTCATCCTCCCGATAAACACCAGGTGGTTCCGGTAGCGCTCATCCTTTCTATGCGTGGTTTGTTGGGCCAGCTTTGCTATCCTGTTCGAATCGAGCGCGGCTTCCACCACATAAACCGGCGCGGTAATGCCCTTCGAGCGTAGCAATTCCGCGTCGCCCAGGCTATATACGATCAATCCGTTTGAATGGTTTATTAAATATTTCCGGTACCTGTCTGCCAATCGCCCCCGCGGGTCAAACCCCGTGCGCCGGTTGTACCCATGGCTCCATAATAACACCCGCTTCTTCCGGGCGCGGTAGTACAGCATTAACAACGGCAGGTTAACCACCTGGAGGGCAAAGTCCAGCACAACCACATCGGGCACTTTGGTAAAAAAGTGTCGCGAAAAATACATTTTCAGTCCACCGAACGGGAGGTTCAACTGCCTTACCTTCTTGGCATAACCGGCCGATTCGTTCCTGATGCCCGATGCATCGGCGCCATACAGCAACCGCACGTCAAATTCCTTTGCGAGGGCATCGTAAAACGACTTCCTGTAGTGCGAAAACAACCGCTGAAATATGAGTACCCTTGTCTTCATTATTTACCTGCCGGCCAACTATCGTTTTTTAAATATCAGCGACTTGCCGATTCTCAACAAATCAAATAAAAAATAAAGCAGCGGCACGGCGCCGTGCTTCCTCGCCCATTTCCACCGGGTGCCCAGCTTTAGCGGCGACCTTGTTGACAAAACCGCATCGGCCACAAACTTCAAATAACTCTTTTCCCCGGGCTGTTTCGCCTGGTTTACATGACTGTACACCACCGACGCCACATTTACGATCAACGCATAGCCGGCCTTTCGGGCCCGCAACGAAAAGTCGTCGTCGGCGCCGTAATGGGGGAACGTATTTTCGTCGAATAATCCGATGTCGCGGAAAACAGCCGAGGGAATGAAAGTTCCCCTGCCGGGCAGCAGGTCCGACGGTAGGGTGTCATAGCCGTCCCTGATGGTGGAGTAGGTGGTGCGCAAATCAATAGCCGAAACGTACTTGGCGGTAATGCTGCTCCACTTGATGCCGGCGAAGGTAACCTGCTCAGGATGCGCAATATTTACACCGATGCTGCCAATAATCGAGCGTTGATGCTTTGTAGCAGCAGTGATTAACGATTGAAGATAATTATCGTTAACCTGCAGGTCGTTGTTTAACGTGAGCACATGAGTGGCGCCCATTTGCAGCGCATGCTGCACGCCCATGTTCATTGCCGCTGCCCACCACATATCGCTGCTACCTTTCAATAGAATTACCCAATCATAATGCTGTTGTATCGCCTCATCGGTTTCATCGGTTGATCCATGGCTCACCACCACCACCCTGAAGTTGGTGTACGTTTGGCGCCGCAGGCTGTCGAGGCATGCAGCGGTGTATTGCCAACGGTTATAAACAGGGATAACAACAAACAACATTACCTGAACTTGGAGTTAAATAAAAACTTAAACAGCCGGTACCCTATCAGCACATACAGCATCAGCGTCAAACATCCAAAAAATACTGTGGCTTGTCAGTTAATGAGCAGAAATAATACAGCGTATATAATCGAATACTGAATAAGATTGAAATAAGAAAGCGGATGCCTGAGCCGGTAAGTAACGTGATGGGTGATAAATGCGAGCAGAAACATGCACAGCATCGCAAAATAGCCGTAGGCAAAATACAGTTCGGAGATGATGCCCGTTCTAATACCCACGCCTTCTTCATAAATATCCTTCCACACATAGGCGCTGCCCCGTCGCATCAACTCTTCCTTGTTGTATCCCATAAAGCTGAGTACTTCAGTGTTCATGAACGAGCCGAAGGAGCTTAATCCAAAATCGTAATCATGGACCGAGCGCCGCGAGATGGCGTTGTAGGAATGGATATAATCTTTGAACTCCACGCCAAAAGGTATTTTTTCAATGGTATTGCCCACGATGCCGTTCATGGAACTGCCTGTGCGCACGTAGCTGATGACGGTGTACGAAGTAACGATGAGCAGGCCGGCAATAATGAGCGGCCTTATGGAAGATGGCCTGCGATCTACCCTTTCGCGAATAAAATAATAAATGGGAATGCCCGAGATGAAGGCCATCAGGATCATGAAGCGCTTGCCATCGGCGATCAGGATCACCAGCATGGCAATGGCGTAAATGATGCTCGGGATCTTCATGCCTTTTTTTGCCGACATCACCAGCGCATAAAGTATCCCGTAAATACAAATAAATTTGAAACCGTACAGCGGACCGTAATCGAATTCATACATTTCGGAGGCAAAGCTTTCGCCGAGGAAGATGGGCAAAAAGCCGAGCGTTCGGTACATCGAGTAGATGAAAACGAACGGGTAAAGCATCAGCAGAATATTGAACGGCGTAAACTGTGGCCGTTTAATATTCGGTGGGTCCTGGTTAGCGTGAGGCGTTAACATCCGCTCAAAAAGAAGCAGGCCGATCACGAACACCAGCATGCACCCGAAATACAAATAGCTGCCGCCGCGAATGTTGAGCGACCATGCATTGGTGCTTCGCAAAACGCTGTTGATGTTGAGAACGCCTAAAAAGTAAAACAAGAACCAACCCAGTACAATTATCCTGTTGTAAATGTTTTTAATGTAGGTAGAAACAAAATACACAATGCCAATCACGACCATCAGGTCCCAGCTTAAAAACTGGTTACGGTTGTTCCTGTACAGCAACTCGATAATGGTGTTGATGCCGAGGATAGCCACGTAGGGCAATATCCGGAGTATTGGTATTTGTTTAAATGTCTTCAAGCTTGTTCGTTAATCATCAATATTCCTCACGAACCGGGCAGGGTTACCTGCCCACAATTGGTTTCCGGGCACGCTGGTGGTTACCACCGAGCAGGCGCCGACGACTGCATTTTTGCCTATCGTCACCCCCTTCAAAATGGTGCAATGCGCGCCGATGAATACGTTGTCGCCGATGTTCACCGGAGCGGCCCTGGCGTTTTGTTTGTCGGTTGTTGCGTTTAAACGGTCGGCCGCTTTGATGCTGTGAAAGTCGGTGTCGTAAATCACCGTGTTGCCGCCTATTGTAACGTTGTTGCCAATCGTAATGCCAACGAGGCTCACGAGCGACACCGAGCTAACGCCCACATTGTTCCCGATGTTGATGCTGCCGGCGCCCGCAACAAAAAACGAGCAGCGATGCTGCC
>CBIGXK010000282.1:0-5388 GCA_966193805.1 uncultured bacterium
TCACTCAGGGAAGTTTGCGGCGGCTCTCGCGTTGACCTGCATTTTGGAATGGACAGCCAGGGCGGGATGTATATTCTTACCAAGGCTGACGGAAAGCTTTATCAATTAGAAAGCGCATCTACCAAATAACGGCCCGGCAGCGGAAACAGATTTCACCTTTCAATCAACACCTGATGTTCAGCGCCCGCAACACCCGACGCGTTCATGGCGCGGAACGCAAAGCGGTTTGTGTCTTTAGTAAGGTTCACTTTTACATCGGCCGGTACGTCCGTCCATTCGCCGGATAAATTTTTTTTCATCTGGTAGCTTTTCAGGTTCGGCGTGTTGGAAGCGAGCTGGATAGTTGCATTGCCGCCTGCTATGTTTACTTTGGAAGTAATGGTGTTCGGTGTCCATTCCAGCGCCCTGCGATCTTCTACTACTGTCATGTGCGCAGTGTTGTACGCCCAATGCGGTTTTCCATCCCATATCCACGTGTGGTTCTTAAAAAAATCATCGCCATACATGATCATCAGGCTGCTGTCGACGGGGTAGTTGGTGTACTTATCATTGTATTTGTTCCACTCGATCCATGTATAGGTTCTGGTAAATTCTTCTTTGCTGTGCTTCACTTCTTCATCATAAGTGATGGGTGTGCGGTCAGGCCCCTTTACCAGTTGTATGTCTGCACCTTTATTTTTTAAATATTCATCGCGAATCTCCAATGCAGAGAGCGGCACACTATTTTTTTCAAAGTGAGAGTTGTATTTGGCATCGCACAGAAACCATTTGTGATAAGCATTCAGCCAAACTTCGTTCATGCCGTGATGCCCGTCGGCAACATCCTTTACGCCCGGCCCGGCGCCCAGGCAGCGCGTTACATAGCCGTAAGCATTCATGATCGCATTTTGCACGATCATGTAGTGCCCGCAATGGTATCCCTGTCCCTTCAGGGCTTCGTCCAATATTTTTTCCGCCGCATCGCTGCCTTTAGGGTAGGGGCCGGTGTCGTTGATGCGGATATGCTGTTTTATCCAGTTTCGCAGCAGCAGAACGCGGCGGAACTCATCCGTTTCTCCGTGGAAAATCGTGTCGAGCTGGTATTTTTCGCGAAGGGCGGCAAATTTGGGTGAGGAGGTGTTTTCATACGACAGGAATACTTTGTTTTCGAAGTTTTCCGGGTTGTTCACCGCCACCTGGTGAAAAGGGGCCTCACTACCACATGCCGCCAATAAAAACATACACAGTACCACGGGGTATTTTGACATAAGCCGGTTTTTGATATTTTTAGGTTATGAAAGTAATGAAAGATCAATTAAAATTAAAAAACTACTTAAATTTAAGGATTTATAAGATTTCGGCAACCCTTTGGCCAATTTTGAGTAAAAAAAAGAATAAATGATACGCACTTTGCTTGCCGCCGGTGTCGGCGCCATCATCACAATGTCTCTTTCGTGCAACATGCAACCGCAGCCCGCGGCCAAAACCGCTTCCGATCGTGTCGCGCCTGCATCAGAGAATAACATCCGCGACTATCTGTCGCGGGTTGCGGCCGGGATAACCGACAGTCCGTCGCCGCAATATCGCTCACTCGACGACTGGAAGAAAAACCGCGACCGCGTGTACCATGAATTTTTGCAGATGATGGGTCTCGACCAACTCCCCGTCAACGGGGAGCGCACACCGCTTAATGTAAAAGTTACCGGTGTGGTTCAAAAAGAAGGGTACCGCATAGAGACGCTTTATTTCGAATCGCTGCCCGGTCTTTATGTTCGCGGCAACCTGTATATACCCGACAATATAAAAGATAGGCGGCCGGCGATTTTGTATGCCTCGGGGCATGCGATCGACCAGGAGGGCAGCTACCAGGGACATCCCATGAAATTTGCGCAGCTCGGTTTTGTTTGCCTTCTCACGGAAACCATTCAATTCGGGGAAGTGCGGGGCGAACATTGGGGGTGCTATCGAAATGGGTGGTTCAACTGGTACAGCCGCGGCTATAACCCGGGAGGGGTAGAACTTTGGAACGAGATGCGCGCCCTTGACCTGCTCGCATCGAGGCCGGACGTTGATCCCGGCAGGCTCGGCGTGACCGGCATATCCGGCGGCGGATCGCAAACGTGGTATCTGGCAGCGGCGGATCCAAGGATAAAAGCTGCTGCAGCCGTTTGCGGCGGGGGTACACTAAAGTCGCATATTTGTACGCGTACCGTTGATGGTCATTGCGACTGCATGATGTTCACCAATACTTATGGGTATGATTTCAGGGAAGTCGGGGCGCTGATAGCACCCAGGCCATTTCTTATCGCACAGGCAAATCGCGACGGTATGTACGACATCGCTGCGGTGCGTGAATTAAAAGATAAAGTAAATGACATCTATGCTTTGTATGGAAAGTCGGGCAACCTAACCATGGTGGAGACGCCCGGTAGACATTCCTATCACAAGCTGTCGAGGGAAAATATTTTTTCTTTTTTTCTTCAGCAACTCATGGGAAAGAAAGTGTCGCCTGAAGAAGCAGGCGACATCGACACAATAGCTGCGCACCAGGGCTCAGCCGAAGAGCTGCGCGTGTATAAAAATGGTCCACCTAAAAACGACCGTACGACCACCATTCAAAATTCGTTCATCACCTTAGCCCGTGTTCCTGATATTGCCAGCAACGAGCAGCTCGATGCTTACCGCGATTCCGTTAAGCGTGCTTTGCGCGAAAAAACATTTCATGCATTTCCTGAGCAACCTGCAGCGTTTCGTTCGCGACTGGAATTTAAAAGCATGGACAGTCCGCATTCCGGAAATGCCATTTACAGTTTTGTAACGGAAGAGGGTTGGCGATTGAAACTTGACGTTCACTGGAACAACGATTCGTCGGCGAAGAAACCGCTGCTGATCGTGCTGCGGAGTCCTAATGAAGAACGCTGGAGCTCGGAAGGATTTGCATACAATGTTTCAAACGACTGGAATGTGGCTTATTTTGAGGTGAGGGGAGTGGGCGAATTCGGATGGGCGCCGGATCTTCAATGGCACATTCGCAGGGCATCAGCATGGACCGGCAGAACCATTGCGTCTATGCAGGTGTACGATTTAATGCGTTGCCTCGAATTTGCACGCACAGTATCCAATGTGGATGCTGCGAACATCGGTGTTGCCGCGCGAAAAGACATGAGCGTGGTGGCGTTGTACGCTGCTTTAATGGATGGCCAATGCAAGCGGGTGGTGCTTGATGATCCGCCGGCTACACAGGATGTGGCAAGCGATCCTGCGGGAAGAGGACCCGCGATCGAGATGCTGAATTGTTTGCAGATAACCGATGTTAATCGCCTGCCCGCGCTTCTCGCGCCGGCGAAGATCGAATTCTTCAATTCGATCCCTGCTGCTTACGCGTGGGCAAACAAGATTTCGACGAAGATTAAAGGCGATGCATTTGAGATAATAAAAGAAAAGCAGTGAACCAGGCTATTAAGTGACTATTACCCGAACTGTAAGTTTGTTTACCGGTTTTACACCACTATTACCCGGATGCCCATAGCTTCCAGCTTGCTCTGGTGTTCGGGCTGGATACCGTTGTCGGTGACCACGGTATGTATCCGGCTGACGGGGGCGATGAAAGCAAATCCCCTTCTTTGAAACTTGCTGGAGTCGGTAACCACAATTACTTCCTTCGAAATTTCGATCATTACCTGGTTGAGGTGCGCTTCTTCCGGGTTTGGCGTAGAGATCCCGAAGTCGAGATCGAATCCGTCCACGCCAAGGAAAAGCTTGTCGCAGAAATAGTCCTTGAACCCGCGTTCCGCCTGGATGCCAACGAGGGAAAGCGAATTCTTTTTCAAAATTCCCCCGGGAACGATGGTGTTAACATTCTTATAATCGGCGAGCAGTACAGCAACATTCAGCGCGTTAGTGATGACCGTAAGATCATTGAACTGCCGAAGGTTGCGGGCGAGTTCAAAAGTTGTGGACCCGGAATCGATGATGATGGTTTGGCCATCCTGTATCAGCTCTGCTGCCTGTTTGCCAATCTCTTTCTTTTCCTGCAGATTTTTTTTCTTTTTATCAGATAACGAAAAATCTTCGTCGTCGTAATGCGGATCGATGCGGATGGCGCCACCGCGCGCCCTGATGAGGACACGCTTTTTTTCCAGGTTGGCGAGGTCGTTACGGATTGTTACTCCGGTTACACCCAGCGATTCAACCAGTTCCTTTACGTCTACCTTGCCTTGAGTTTTAATAAGTTCGAGTATTTTGATCCTTCTGTTGACGGTAGATTTGCCCTCTCCTTTTAACATGTGGCGACGTTTATTTTTTCAACAGTAAATATAAGCGATAAAAACAATTATGGGCTATTTTACAACCCGTGACCGAAGGAATTTATAGATTTTTCATCCATTTTGGTATCCGAATAAAAGAACTTCTCATGAAACGACGGGAAAAGTAAAGTATATTGTCTTTTATTACCTTGAATCATCCTTTTAATAACGCATCTTCATGAAGGCACAACCGTGGCTAATATACGCGCTGCTCGTAACTGTTTTTTGGGGCGTATGGGGCGCCCTGATTGAAACTCCGGAAAAAGCTGGTTTTCCGGCTTCGCTGGGTTATGTGGTGTGGTCCGTCACCATGATCATTCCGTGTTTTGTGGGGATGCGCCTTATTCGCTGGAAGCTGGATAAGCACTCGCGGGCGGTGAAGTATGGAATGGCCATCGGCATTTCCGGCGCGGCGGGTCAATTGATCCTGTTCGAAGCGCTCCGCTCCGGGCCCGCCTACCTGGTTTTTCCGCTGGTATCACTCTCGCCGCTGGTGACGATCGCATTTTCGATCTGGCTGCGTCATGAACATGCGTCGAAGCGCGCATGGTCGGGAATCATCCTCGCGCTAATCGCCATTCCACTGCTTTCTTACCAATCGCCGGGAGAAGGCCTGTCGGGAAGTTACCTGTGGGTTATCCTTTCACTCCTTGTCTTTTTTCTTTGGGGCGTGCAGGCTTACCTGATGAAGATTGCAAACGACGACATGAAAGCCGAAAGCATTTTCTTCTACATGATGATTGCCGGTCTGGCACTGGCTCCAGTGGCGCTGTTCATGACCGATTTCGATCAACCGATCAACTGGGGAGCCGAGGGGCCACTCGCGGCAGCGGGCATACAGATACTGAATGCTGTTGGCGCACTGTTCATTGTTTACGCCTTCCGCTATGGAAAGGCCATCATCGTCAGCCCCCTTACCAATGCCGGCGCACCGGTGATCACTATAGTCTTGTCGCTGATCCTTTACGGGGTTTTTCCCGCGCCAGTTATCCTGGCGGGAATGATACTGGCGGTAATTGCGCTGTACCTCCTGGCAACGTGAGGGTAAATGGCCATTTTCGTACCCGGGATTAGTGGTTTCGATGCGTCATTTATTAAGTGC
>CBIGXK010000283.1:0-5365 GCA_966193805.1 uncultured bacterium
TCTCGATCCAGTAGGCGCCATAATTTTCAGACACGTAATTCGGGATCAGGTATCTCCCTGAATACGAGTTATCCTGTTGCATCAACGAAATACCGATGGTGCCGTTGATATGATGAAATTCGGGATGCTCATAGGAAAGCTCTTCGTTGAACGTCATGAGAGCAAGGCTAACCTGCGGTCTCGTATTCGAGCTGCTCCTTACAATGTCAAACTCGTCGCGGTGGTTATATTGCCCGGCAAACATCAAATTGAACTTGTGCCCGTGGCTGTCGAACGACGATTTCAACTTAAACAGCCGGTGCAGGACCTCCTGGCGGGGACGTTCGATGGCATAAGTTTTTTCACCGAGAAAAACTTCGTTTGGCCTGGGCTGCGGTATAATGTTGAGCAGGTCTGTAAGGTTACCGATATGTGAACCGGGAAAAATGCCGATGGTGGTTTTGAACTGGCTATAATATGCCTGCAACTGGTAATGCTCCTTTCTCCAATTGGCCGACAGCGAATAATTTTCCTCTTTCATCCCCGTATTGTCGAGGCGGTAGTCGGGTGTATTCACATTGCCGGCTCTTTTCAATGTACCCTGCAAACGATAGCTGAAAGACTGCAATTTTTTGGGCTGATGCTCAAAAATACCGGAGAAGACATATTCTCCGTTATTGGTGGAATAGGCTGTATTGAATTCTGCATTGTAACCGGGAAGCGGCCGCACCGGCTTCGGATCGATGAGTACCACCCCACCGATCGCATCCGACCCATATTTCAGCGCTTCAACACCCGTGATGATGGACACCCTGTCGGCAATGTACGTGTCGATCTCCGGAGCATGTTCACTACCCCATTGCTGGCCCTCCTGCCTTACACCGTTGTTGATAGTAAGCACCCTGGTGCTGTGTAATCCATGAATCACCGGCTTCGAAATGGTAGACCCGGTTTGCAGCAGTTGCACGCCGTTTACCTGTGACAACGCATCGGCAATGGAGAAATTCTTTGACGATTCCAACGCCTGCCTGTCCACCTGTTGCCTGAATCCATTGTTCGGCACCGCTCGTTGCCCCTCTACGACCACCTCCTGCAGGTTGTGCCGCAAGTGAGGCATCAACACGTCGAGGTGATAATTTTTGACGACCGTAATTACTTTTCGAATCGTCTCACATCCCGCATGACTCACCACCAAATGATAAACGCCGGGGCAGATATTCGGATAACGAAAATCACCATTCTCATCAGTGACGAAGTTTACCTGCAATTCTACTATCGAAACAGTGGCCGATGACAGCTTTTCTTTCGTGTCGGCATCTTCGATGTGACCGGTTAGTACGAGCCTGCAGTTTTGGGCCCGGGCAAAAAATCCCAATAATGTCACAACGCCGACTAGTAAAAATTGCCTCATCGTTGCAAAGATGAGAAAAAAGTTTGAAACAATGTTGCAGATTTTAATTCCCGTGTAAATATATTAGAAATGATACCCGACACCCAACCTGAAGTTGATGCCCGGTTCCACCTGGTAATAGTATTCAGTTGTTGTTGCGTTGGTATCAAATTCGTACGGCGCGCCGGAATAAAGATACTTGTCGAAAATATTCGAGGCATTCAATGTTATTCTTAGCTGGCCCGACTGCCAAAACAAGCTTCCATCCATCCTTGCATAGTCACTCATGTCGTACTGCCGCCCGGTGATGAACTGATAACCGAGGGCCGCGCCGAACCCGGTTAATTTTCCTTCGGCCACGCGGTAAGAGAGCCAGGCATTGGCAATATGTTTCGGAAACCCCGGACCCGGTATTGGCCCTCCGATAAGCGCTTTGTCTTCATCCTTCGTAACCTTCGCTTTCGTATACGCATAGTTGGCAATAATGCTGAAGCTTCTGCTGATTGCGCCCTTCACGTCGAGTTCCACTCCGCTCGTTCTCGTTTGGCCCGTTTGAACCGCCTTAAATTCAGGGCCCGGAATATAAGTCACAATATTATTGCGTGTAACGCGGTACACCGACAAGGTAGTGCTCCATCTTCCCCCCGACCACAATTTTTTGACACCCGCCTCGAGGTTGGTGCCCGTTACAGGAACGAAGGGCTGTTGTGCACTGTCGGCGCCCTGCTGTGCAAGAAACATTTTATCGAACAGGGCATATACCGATGTGGATTTATCTATGGAGTAACTGATGCCGGCGCGTGGTGTGAATTTATTGTCGTCCGAATAAACGAGGTAGCTGTGCTGCTTAAGCCTGGTGTGCCTGCCCGCGATCGTTACACGAAGCCTGTCGCCCAAAAAACCGATCATATCCTGCACATACAGACTTGTGGAACTTTCACCCTGCTTGCCGCCGGCCCTGTTTACGAGCGGCAGTGAGCGATCGAACTTCGGCAGATCATCTGGCGGCACCAATCCATGTACAGGATGGTAGATGTTAAAAGTTACCGGGTTGCCGTAGATGTCGTGCCCGCCGAGTGGAAAAGTCTGGTAGAAGTCGGCGGAATAATCCTTAAAAGTAACATCCACGCCGCCGAGCAGGGTGTGACTGACCTTTCCGGTCGTTGCTTTTCCATTGAGAAATACCTGCCCGAGCCGTCCCTGGCTCGCGGCGTCCCAATTAGCAATGCTCCTGGTAAGGTCACCATTCGATTTTAATCCTGAGGGATAGGCGGCCCATACGGATGCTCCGGTCTGCGAATAATTAAGATAGGCAAGTTGCGTGGTCAGCTTCCAGTCATGGTTCAACTGGTGAGTAAAATTGAGAAACAAACTGTGATCGCTGATCAAAGACGGTTCGAGGTTAGCCTCCAGCATGGTAAAATCTCTCGGCAGTTCTCCCATTTTGTAGGAAAACAGATAAGACGATCCGAGCATCGCCATCTTCATGTGCTGAAAAGTATATTCAGCCGTCAACGATGTTTTGTCATTGAATTTATAGGTGATGACCGGCGCAATGGAATAGCGGTTGTTGAAATCAAATTCCCGGTGCGAATTTTTCATTTGTCCCATCATGTTGAACCGGTATAGCAGATGGCCGTCGTCGGATAATTTGCCGTCCAGGTCAAGCGTGGCGCGATAAGCTTCAAAGCTGCCGATACTTAACGTGGCCTCGCCTTTATTAATGCCGGTAGGTTTTTTCGTAACGATGTTGTAGAAGCCGGTTGGATTACCTGAGGCCAGCATGAATCCCGCGGGACCTTTTACAAATTCGATCCTTTCCACCATGCTCATGTCTTCGAGCAATGGCCCCCAGGGCATTTTCACATTCATCCCGTTACGAAAAGCGGTGATGGCGCCGCCACGCATCGCGAGATGGGCATAATTGCCCCAGCTTTCGTTGGCGAGACTGGTGGCGCCGCTTACATTACGCGTAACCGCTTCAGACATGTCATAGATCTGCTGTTCCGAAAGCATGTTTGCCGTTACCACCTGTATGTTTTGCGGAACGTTCAGCAATGGCTCCTGCAGCCGCAGCGATGGTGATGGGTCAGCTACAAGATAGCGGTTTGTGGCCGACCTGATAATCACTTCATTCAATTCGGAGGCGGACAGCGACAGGCGGATATCCAACTTTGACCCGGCACTTGCGCTGACGTTGACGTTGCGGCTAACCGGCGCATAACCTACAAGTGTAATTTCAGCGACGTAGTGGCCGGCAGGAATTTTTTTTATGAGATATGTTCCATCGTCAGCAGTTATCGCTCCTCTTGAAGTATTGCGAAGAGTGATGGATACGTTGGCAGCAGGTTTTCCATCGGTAGTGGAAATGACGCCGGAAAGGGATCCGGCTTTCGCCTGACTCAATGCATGCACTGTACAGCTCAAAAGAATTACCAGGGTTAACAGACCTTTACTCATACTGTTAGTTGCTTGAGAAACCCCGCGAAACTACCTCAAAATGCTTAATAATCGTGCCGTTCCCTGCAGCTAAGTCTGAATTTCCTTTAAGAGTTCTTCCAAATCCAGCGGGTCCGTCACCATCATAAGGTTGCCCGCTGCATCGTGCGGCCATTCACTTTTTGGCCTGTCCCAGTAAAGCTCCACACCGTTGCCATCGGGATCGTTCATGTAGAGAGCTTCGGACACACCATGATCGGCGGCGCCCGTCAGCGGATATTTTGCAGTGATCAACTGTTGCAATACCAGCGCCAGTTCATTTCTCGCGCGATATAAAATAGCCATGTGATACAATCCACAGGTATTGACGGGTGCAGGCCTTGCGTTTTTGCTGTGCCAGGTGTTCAGGCCTATGTGATGATGATAGCCACCCGCCGAAAGAAATACGGCCGACGTCCCGAAATACTGTGTAACCTGGAAGCCCAATATGTCGCGATAAAACGCCAGCGATTTTTCGAGGTCAGACACTTTCAAGTGCGTGTGGCCGATACATGCAGTTTCGGGAACAGTATATTTCATGATCAATTATTTGCCTTCAAATATACCTCACCTTTATAAGGATGTATGGTGGAATGAAAGTCATAGCCCGCGATATGCAAAAGGTAGTACGACATGATGTCGCACCAACAATGTTCCTCCTTAAACTTTTCAAGCTTTGGCAGGGTACCGCGCTGGCAACTGTTGTCTTTGTCGTAGTCATAGTCGCCGCCGTTTTCCTGGCACCACTTCTCAAAGCTGAGCAACTCGTCCGGATCAGAAAAAACGATCTTAAAGTAAGTTTCTTCTTTTACTGATTTCAGGTCATCATTGACGTAATGATGGATCTTGTGCCGGTGTCGGATAATTTTTGCAGTATGCATAAAGAAAAAATGACATGGAAAGATTTAATTGTTAAACATTAAAAATCGTTCCATGTCATTTCCTCCTCGCGGTGCGCTGGTTAATAATCCTGCGCCAGCGCCTGGGCGTGTTGCAGGTGTTGCTGCAGCGTAGGCAATGTTGAAGTGATGTAAGTGCCCAGTTCCCGGTTATTTCCCAGGTCGTACGCGGTTTGAAAAAGCGTTACCGCTTCATAATGATCTGCTACCTGGCTGTGTATGTACAGCGAATCGAATTCGCGACCTTTCAGCGTAAGCAGTTTCTGCAGGAGCGCAATGTGTTCCTGGTCGGGTGTATCATGCGGCGTTACCCCATATTGTGAAGCAAGTGCAACTAAACCACCCTGAGCGTTCGCATGGTCATTCACCATCATCTGTCCAAATTCCTTGATTGCGGGGGTCTGTGAACTGTCGGCAGCAAGCTGGCCGAGTGCCATTTCAGCAACGTTGTTTAAAGAAGCCATAATAATGAGGCTCCGGTCTTGCGGATTAATGATGGCCGCGTTATCATCATCCTTTGAACAACCATAAAAACCGATAGCAGCAGCGGCTCCAAAGAGCAAAAACAAGTTTTTCATAATCATTGTTTATAATTTCCAATCAATTACGCCTGCAATAT
>CBIGXK010000284.1:0-5357 GCA_966193805.1 uncultured bacterium
AAATAATATTTAACTATAGATTTACTGTTTGGTTGTTTATTAATTTAGGAGAGACATTCCCGGCATCAAAACCAAAAAGGTAAGATGGCTGATCGGCTCAAATATACTGATGCTAACTGCTGGAACGGACTTAAACAGGACGATCCTCTCGCGCTGGGTTACCTATATGATTCATATGTTGACCGGCTTTTTATTTCAGCCATGTATGTTACGCAGGATCGCGAGATGGCAAAGGATGCTTTGCAGGAGGTATTTATAGAATTGTGGAACTACCGAAAAAGCGTTTCCGAAGTTGAAAAGCCGTTGGCCTATCTCACCACTATTCTGAAGCGCATACTATACAAAAAGCAGCGTGCCCTTGCCCGCCGCACGCTTGCGGTTCCGGCGTCGGCGATCAAATTTTGTGCTGAAAGCATCGAAGAGCAGATCATTTGCAGCGACGAACAGAACGAACGGCACTCACGTTTGCATAATGCCGTTTCATCGCTGACGGCGCGCCAAAAGCTGATTCTCGATCTGCGCTTTAACCAGGGTCTTACCTACGAACAAATTGCCGACAAACTTGGAATGAACTACCAGTCGGTAAATAATCTAGCCTTTCGCACGTTCCGGCGTCTGCGCGGTGCAATGTCGCCGCTGGTTATTCTCTTTTTAGAATTATTCTGAAAATAGTCTTTCTTTTTTGAGTATTGAATCCTCATTTCGTTCTCTAATAGGTGGATGGAACGCAAACCTTTCAAAAATCTTTCGGAAGAAGAGAGGCAGAACCTTAAGCAAAACATCTTTCAACGACTCGGGTTATCCGATGAGGAGAAGGAACCGGCCTCTTTTTCACGTAAGACTGCATGGATGATCGCAGTGGCAGCCAGCATTCTTGTCATTGCAGGAGTGCTGGTTTTTCGCGCCAGCCAGAAGCCGCCAAACGGTATGATCCTTCTGGCTTCATCGGAGGCGGGGCAGGTGAAGCAGGTGATGCTTGAAGACAGCTCCATTGTGATACTGAACCCGGTATCGTCATTATATGCAATAAAAAATGGACCGGCTGCGCGCGAGGTTTATCTCGAAGGCAACGGGTTTTTTAAAGTAAAGCATCTTTCTTCTAACGCACGTTTTGTTGTTCATGCAAATAACGTGAAGGTTACGGTGCTCGGAACCGAATTTAATGTCAATGCGCGCACACCCGAAACAGAAGTTGCCCTCACCACCGGCCGCGTTCGCGTAGAAAACGATGGCATGACGTCGCATGCTGCACTGCTTTCTCCCGGTGAAATGGTGACGGCATCAGGTAATTCTTTCAAACGTTCCACAATCGACATCGCGATGTATTCAGCATGGTCGAAGGGTGAATGGAACTTTAAGAACACATCGCTCGGGGAAATCGCAAAACTCGTTGAGAAGTATTATTCGGTACAGGTTGTTTTTCAGGATAAAAATAAAAAGGCACTGCGTATGACGGCGGTGATGCCTGTCAATGGCTTGCCGGCGCTTATCCAGGTGATCCGGGAAACGCTTTCGATAAATGTTACCCTCGAAAACCAGCAGCTCTACATTCAATAACGTTCAACCTAACGCTTATGTGCAACGCTAACAGGATCTTGTGTTCCTTTCGAAAGTATGTACTTGCGCTATGCATGATCGCAGGATTTGCAACCGCGGCGCTGTCGCAGGAAATGGCTTTTTCTGCGAAGGATAAAAATTCCGGATCGCAGGTGGGTAAATTGAAAACGGTGCATCTCCGCACTTTCCTCCAGGAGCTTCAAAAGGAGCGCCACATCTATTTCAGCTACGACTCCGAGGCGCTGAAAGAGACCATGGTGAAATATGCGCCGCAGGACAAAAACGGCGACGTGAATAAGGTGCTCAAAAAGGTGTTGAATACCGGCGGACTTACCTTTCGGAAGATCAACGATGTGTACGTGATCAGGGCAGAGAATAAAACGGTGACGCAGAAAATTGTAAAGCCCGTCGTTGAGCAATTGCCTCCGCGTGATATTACCGTAAGCGGAGTTGTAAGAGACGCTGCAGGTCCGCTGACAGGTGTAACCGTACAGGAAAAGAACAGTTCGCGCATCACCACTACAAACGAGGAGGGCTATTTCTCTTTGGCCGTGTCGGGAGCAGATGCCATCCTGGTATTCAGTTCGGTGGGTTTCAAATCTGTGGAAATGGCGCTTGGTGGCCGCACCGTGATCAATGTTACTCTTGAAGCCGGCAGGGCAGAAGAGCTCTCCAACGTGGTAGTGACGGCGCTGGGCATTTCACGCAGCAAAAGATCGCTTGCTTATTCGGTTGCCGAAGTAAAATCTGAGGACCTCGTTAAAGCGGCCAATCCAAATTTTTTGAAGTCGCTCGACGGTAAGGTGAGCGGCGTTAACCTCACGAGCCTGAGCAGCGATCCCACCTCATCCGTGCTGGTGAACATCCGAGGCGTTACCGCCATGCCTTCAAGAAACGAAACGAATATTTCAAAGTTGTCGCAGCCGCTGTATGTCATTGACGGAATTCCGGTGGGCACGCAATCGTTCACCCCAAAGGACGGCGTTGACTTTGGGAACATACTTTCACAGATCAGTCCCGAAGATATCGAGAGCGTTACCATCCTTAAAGGCGGTAGCGCCGGCGCATTGTACGGTGCCGAAGGTGGCAACGGCGTGGTGATGATCACCACCAAAAGCGGTAAAGGCGGCAGAAAAGGAATTGGCGTTTCTTTGAACACTTCTGCGGTGTGGGACGATGCATATCAGTTCATCGAAGAACAGCAGGAATACGGCCAGGGCGAAAGAGCTTTTGAATGGCAATTCGATAATACCGACACCTGGGGTCCCAAACTTGACGGCACCACTTCGGCGGATTACTGGGATACCAAGCTGCAAAAATGGAGTAACAAACCAATGGTATCGAGCCATGAAAGCAGGGTGAAGGAGTATTTGCAAACCGGAAACACGCTCACCAATAATGTCAACATAAGGGGTAATTACGATAAGGGATCGTTCAGGCTGTCACTTTCGAACATGAATAACAAGGGAGTGATGCCAAATACGAAAGTGAACCAGACATCGGTGGCGCTCAATACCGATTACCGGCTCACCAATACGGTACGCGTTTCAGTAAGCTCAAGTTTCATCAGAACGATATCGCCGAATAAAACGAATATCGTAGGTTCCAATAGTATATTGAACAGCCTCCTGTTTAATTTCCCTTCCAACCTGCAGCCGCTCTCCGAAATGAGAAACTACTGGCTCGACGGTTACGAGGGCATTCAGCAGAACGGATCGATCATGGAACAGAATGGCGTTGACGTAAGCAACGATAATCCATGGTGGACCACCTACGAAAAAATTCACAGGTTTACCCGCGACAATTATTTCGGGAAGATCCAGCTCGACTGGCAAATGACGAAGAATTTTTCTCTTTTACTGCGTTCGGGAATGGAAAATGTAAAAGAGAATTACGAGCTCAGGCAGTCATGGGGCAGGGGAAACCTCGACGCGAAATCTGTGAATGGCGACGGCCAGTTTGAGATGGGAACGAACAGCAGCGTGATGGTGAACTCGGATGCGATATTGACGTACAACAATGATTTCGGAAAGTTTTCATTGTCTGCAAGCGTGGGTGCAAATTATTCTTACTATGATAACACCAGCCTGGAAGCAGCCGCGGGAAAACTGTCGTCGCCGGGCCTTTTCTCGCTGGCGAATGCAGTTGCAGGAACGCAAATCGTACGGCCCGTTGAAAAAGCCACCGGGCAGTCCACAGGAGTATATGGAACGGTGAACGTTGGTTACGACAACCAGTTGTTTCTCGACATTACCGGCCGTAACGACTGGAAAGGAAGTTTGCGTGAAGAAAAGATAGATTACTTCTATCCTTCTGCATCATTAAGCTGGATCGCATCGGAAACATTCAGGCTGCCGCGGGTGTTCAATTTGGTGAAGGCGCGTTTTGGTATTGCAGATGTGGGTAACGGACTGGTGCGCAGGCGTTCCATAGATACTTATTCATTTGATCCGAGTAATTGGGGTGCGGTGAAAACCGTGAGCATCGATGCCACACTGGTGGATCCGAACATCAAGCCGATGCATTCGGTTACCACGGAAGGCGGAATTGATTTGGCCATGTTCAACAACCGGCTGCGCTTCGATTTCACGTACTTCATCAAGGATCAGAAGAACCAGATCGATGAAATTCCCACTGTGCAGGGCACCGGCTACAAAGGCATGCTCACCAACATCGGCGACGTACGCAGCAAGGGTTTCGAATGGGGATTGTCGGTTACGCCGGTACGAACAAAAAATATGAGCTGGGATCTGTCGGCAAGCTTTACGCATTACAAGGCCACGATCATCAGGCTGTCTGATAATTTTGCACCGAACGGGTATGTGTTTGCGAATTACGATGGAAAGACCACCATACGGATTGCGGTTGGCGAAGAGCTTGGCAATATTTACGAACAGAATCCGATTCTCAAAGTCAAGGACGGAAAATACGCGGGTCAATACTGGCTGAACAATGAAACCGGCGAGTTCCAGATTTCAGGCGATGAAAGGGACCGCGGGAAAGTCGGCAACTTTAACCCGGATTATATTGTCGGTCTCAATACAACCTTACGCTTCAGGCAATTTGCGCTTAACCTGGTGGGCAGCTTGAGAAAGGGTGGCCGCTATGTGTCGGTGAACCAGCAGTATCTTGAATCTAACGGCAGGGCGGCAACAACGTTGGGGTCCGGTGCCGATAACCCATGGTGGGTTGGTGGAAGGGACGCCGACCACGGTGGACTTCCCTGGCCCGCCGCCGGCTCCAGTGGTTTCGACGCCATCAATAACAACAATGACGGACAGCGTTCGGATTTCAACGATGCGAGTTATGCCAGGGGTGTATTTATTAATCCCGACTACAGTGGCGATAATCCCGGCGACGGTGAATTTATCGTGAATGGCGCCGACCCGAACAATACGTTTTACCAGATACCCTACAACAGCTATGGTGATGTGATCTGGGATTTTGCTTCCACACGCAGCTATGATGCCACCAACTTTAAGTTGAGGGAAGTGTCGCTGTCTTATACAATACCGTCGAAAGTTACCAGTAAATACAAATTGTATGGTGTAACGCTATCGCTGATCGGAAGGAACGTATTTCAGTGGAACAAATCGGGCAGGCACGAAGATCCTGAAACCGCCTTCTCAGGTGTTGGTACAGGCCAGGGCGTGTTGAGGGCCACGCTGCCCAGCATCCGGTCGTACGGATTTAAAGTTGGAATCGATTTTTAAACTGAGAAAACTATTTTATGAAGCCAACGATTTATAAAGTTTTCATTGTGTTCGCGATAGCCGCGATTGCTTCATGCAGCAAAGATG
>CBIGXK010000285.1:0-5356 GCA_966193805.1 uncultured bacterium
CCCATTGCCTATTGCCCATCGCCCTCTGCCCAATGCTCATTGCCCTCTGCCCATTGCCAAAAATTATTAACTTATTGTTGAAATCTATTTGCCCAAAATTCACCTCCCATGATGTAAATTGTATTAGTAGGTGCCGGCAGGAGAAAAAGTACCTGTGGAAATAAAATCGTAAACCAAAAAGAAATCCTTGACAGACACGATAATCAACCTTGAAACCGTTAATCCCATCGAATTTTTTGGCGTTAACAATGGCAAACTTGACATACTAAAAAAGAAATTCCCCCTTCTCAAAATACTTTCCCGCGGCAAACAGCTCAAGCTGAGCGGATCTCCCGAACAGATCGATACGGCAAAAGAAAAAATCGAGCTGATCGTGCAGTACCTGCAGCGCAACGGCCACATGAGCGAAAACTATTTTGAGCAGATACTCGGCGGAGACGATGCCGAGATGGTGGACAACTTCCGCGAGCGCAACCCGCACGATGTGCTGGTGTTCGGTCCCAATGGCAAATCGGTACGCGCACGCACCGCCAACCAGAAAAGGATGGTGCTGGAAGCCGATAAGAACGACATCGTTTTCGCGATCGGCCCGGCAGGAACCGGAAAAACATACACCGCCGTGGCCCTGGCGGTACGGGCGCTCAAGAACAAGCAGGTAAAAAAGATCATCCTCACCCGCCCCGCGGTGGAAGCAGGCGAAAGCCTGGGATTTCTGCCCGGCGACCTGAAAGAAAAGATCGATCCCTACCTGCGCCCGCTTTACGATGCACTCGACGACATGATACCTGCCGACAAACTCGGCTACTACATGAGTACAAGAGTGATCGAGATCGCACCGCTGGCCTACATGCGCGGCCGTACGCTCGACAATGCATTCATTATTTTGGATGAAGCACAGAACGCAACGGACCTGCAAATCAAAATGTTTTTGACGCGTATCGGCGCCAATGCAAAGGCCATCATCACCGGCGACCTTACACAGGTTGACCTTCCCAAGAACCAGAAAAGCGGTTTGGAAAAAGCAGTGAGGATATTAAATAATATAGACGGCATTGCACACATCACCCTCGATGAAGAAGATGTGGTAAGGCACAAGCTGGTGAAAGCGATCATCAGGGCTTATGATAAGGAACACCAGAAAGAAGTTAAAAGTTAAAACTTAAAAGTTAAAAGTTTTAGTCTTAAGAGCGAATTGAAACCCCTGCCGGGCTTCCTGTTGGAGAGGTAAGATAAATTCTTGTTTTTATCAAACAATTGAAGGCTTGCACAAGTGTAGCTTTCCGTTTTAACTTTTAACTTTTAAGTTTTAACTTCTACCTTCACTCCGTGAAACAATTCTTAGTTTATTCATTCATGGTGACACTTATCGCCTGCGATGCAGGCGGCGGCTATGAAAAAGCAGAGAACGCCCAGGATGCGGGCCGCCAGTTTATTCGCGCATCATTGGATGGCGATCACCAGAAAGCACGTTTCTATCTTTTGCAGGATACTACTAACCTTTTAATGATAGAGCGGCAACAGCGCGATTATGAAGAGCTGTCGCACGAAGAAAAACAGCGCCACCGCGATTCGGACATACGGCCGATTCGCATACAGAAGATCAACGACTCAACCACCACTTACCAATACTACAGCACCTACAATCCAAAAGACACTACCACGATGTCCATCGTCAGAAGACATGGCGACTGGCTGGTGGATCTTAAATCCATCCTCCGAAAGTAAGCACAACCGATAATTCTCATTTTTGCCTTACTTTGCACGCATGTTAACGGTAGCACATCCCTGGCATGGTGTTCACTACGGTGCCAATGCGCCCCGCGTTGTGAACGCATTGATTGAAATTCCGCAAGGATCGAGAGCAAAGTATGAAATTGACAAAGACAGCGGGCTCCTGAAACTCGACCGGATCATTTACTCCTCGTTTTACTACCCGTGCAATTACGGATTCATTCCCCAAACGTATGGGGATGATAAGGATCCACTGGACATACTGGTGATCACTTCGCAACCGGTGCAGGCCATGTGCCTGATGGAAGCAAAAGTAGTGGGCGTGATGCACATGGTGGATAGCGGCGATGCCGACGACAAGATCATTGCCGTTGCAGCCAATGACCCAAGTGTAAGGCACTACAATAACCTCGAAGAACTGCCGAAACATTTCTTTGACGAGCTGCGCCACTTCTTTGAAGAATATAAAAAGCTCGAAAATAAAACAGTGAAAGTGGATGAACTGGGCGACAAGGCAACGGCGCTAGGGGTTGTGGAAGATGCGATAAAACTTTACGCGGATACGTTCAGAAAAAAAACATAAAACCACATCAATGGATTTCCAGGCGCTTACCATCCTTACTCTGATAGGCCTGGCAGCCGGAATACTCAGCGGACTAGTGGGCGTTGGCGGGGGAATTATTCTCGTGCCTGCGCTCGTCTATTTTCTCGGTTATGACCAACACCAGGCGCAGGGCACCTCGCTCGGCGTGCTTACCCTTCCGGTTGTCATTCTCGCCTTTCTTACTTATTACAAAGATTGCCGCACGGCCGGCAACCCTATCGAATTCAAAGTTATCGGTCTCATCGCTCTCGGCTTCATTGCCGGCGGGTTGATCGGCAGCCAGGTTGCAGCCAAAATCGACCAGCAAATGCTGAAAAAGATTTTCGCTGTGATCCTGTTTTATACTGCCATTAAAATGCTCGACTGGGACGACGCCGTCATCAGGTGGTTCAAAAATATGTTCTCGTAAATGCCCGGTAATCCGAACCATACCGACCAGCAGCTTTTAGATAATTTCAAAAAAGACAGGAATAATGAATGGCTCGGCATGTTGTTCGAACGCTACACCCTTCTTTGCTATGGTGTATGCATGAAGTATCTCAGGAACGAGCATGAAGCCAAAGACTGTGTGCAGCAAATATTTCTCAAAGCCATAACCGAACTGCACAAATACGAAGTGCGGTATTTTAAATCGTGGTTGTATATGGTGGCCAAGAACCATTGCCTGATGAAGCTGCGCGAAAAGCAGGGCAAGCCGGCGCCGGTTCCGAGTGAAGAAGTGCTGGCCGATGAAGACGACCCCGCTTCGAAATACACGCATCTGGAAAAAGAACGTAAGCTGGACCTGCTCGGCGAAAGCCTGGAATAGTTAAAAATAGAGCAAAAACAATGTGTAACTTTATTCTATCTTTCTAAGAAATCCTACCAGGAAATTGCTGCAGAAACCGGCTTTTCCGTGATGCAGGTCAAAAGTTATATACAGAACGGCAAAAGAAACCTGAAGCATCTACTCGAAAAAAAATTGAAAAACGACTGATCGGCGTGCTAATATGAAAGAAGATCTGCTGAACATATTATCCGAAAGCAACAAAGACATCGACAACCAAAAGCTGATGGATTACATCAGTGGGAAGTTAACGGATGAGCAAAAGCATGAGGTGGAGAAGTGGATGGTGGATAATCCTTTTTTCAGCGAAGCGGTGGAAGGCCTGCAGCACGCCGGGAGCGAGCATGAGATGCGGGCGTCTGTGGAAGATATTAATAAACAGTTACGAAAGTATCTTCAACAGAGGAAGTCGAAGCGCGAGAAGGACTTTCTTTCGCCTAATAAGTGGACATACCTTGCGGTGCTGTTAGTTCTCGCGCTGATTGTGCTGGCGTATATTATTATTAAGATGAATTCCTGAATTGTCCACCCCCGGCGCTTCGCGCCACCCCCGCCAGCGGGGGATACGTTTGCCCTCCGGTTTTCCCTCTCCCATCTCCTACTGATACTGAATATACACCGGCCGCGGTTGCAGCTTCAATAATTCTTCGGGCATCATCAGCCGTGCCTTCGACCTGATCACGTCGTTTTTGTAGAAAAGCTTGAACCCTGTGAACTGCACGGGCTCTCTATAAATATAGCTTTTGTAGGTGCCGATCTTTCTTGCAGGTGCACCCCATCCATCCATATGCATCACGATCTGCACCTCTGGCATCGTCTTGATGTTTTTGTAATTCGTCACCCCTCTTTGCGTAAACCTGTGGACCATCAAAATTTTGGGAGGAAGATTATTCTCTTTCACAATCTTCGCCAAATAGTTTGTTGCGAAGTTGATGTCGGCAGCATCATAAGTACCAACCACCTGTCCGGGCACATGATCCGTTTTCATCGAAAATTCCGGATCGATACCAATGTGCACGTTCGGCATCTTGAGGTACTTTTCAAATTCAGGAAGCTCCTGTTGGATGGTGCTCTTTCCTACCTGTATGTCGAGAAACACGAGGGCATCGATTTCCCTGGCCATGCTCAGGATGGTATCGATCTGGCTGAACGGCATCCGCAGCCTGTACTTCCCCGCTTTGCCGGGACTGAGCTGTGCAGTTACAGCGATGTAATGCAGAGCAGGCTGCAGCACCAGTGAAGAATCGGCAGCTTTCCAGTTTGCCATTTCGGCTTTTAGTTTGGCCAGCATCTGTTTGCGGGGATATTCTCCCAACACGCCCATTTGTTTTGAATACAGGTTGCCATAAAATGCGATGATCGTCTTGAAAGGAAGAATCGCTCCCGGCAATGGCAACGGCGCTTTTACCGGCCACTTGCCCGATGAATCGCCATTAACCATCTGTTGCATTTTCTGGTAGTAAAGAGTGGTATCCAACGTCTTCACCACCGGAGCAGGTTCGGCTTCAGCGTTTTTGCTGGTGTCCGAAATACCGGCAGCATTAGCGTTTTCTGCAAAGGCACTATCCTGCGACAGGCACGACGACAACGTAAAGAGGACAGAGATAACCGTGGCAACAAAGACGAGCGGGCTTTTCATGAATAAGCTTTTGGCGAAAATATTTGAATTTTAAACAACGGCATTCACCGTTGATATATTATTGCAGGGATAAAATTAACCTGTTTCATCCGCTATATGGGAAACAATTTCTGCAATTTGGATGCCCACCCCAAAAACACGCCCGCGCTGCCTTTGGAAATTTTGGTATGATTATTACAGTATTCATTACAGTTCTTTTTCCAATGGGGTGCTTCACAACTTGAAAAGCTGAGAAATACCCATAGTACCTGAACCGGGTAATGCCGGCGTAGGAATGATGGAAAAAGAATTAGGGTCCCTGAGTAAGGGACCCGTTTTTTTAGTTGACGTTGATGATGTCGGGCCGTCTGACCGTTTGCGTGCTGTACTTGAATTTCACGTTGGTGTTGAACTCCACCCTGAACAGATCTCCATTGAAGTTTTTCCGCGGAAAATAAAACGCCTTCAGCTCCAGCGTTCCGAACACAAGGCTTTCGTTCCTCGTTCTAATTCCACCGCCTATAGATGAATAAAATTTTCGATTGATGGGGTCGGTTTCAGGCGTCAGTATGGCCGC
>CBIGXK010000286.1:0-5352 GCA_966193805.1 uncultured bacterium
ATTTTACGCCGGGTAAAAATGCGGCGAACGAAATTATTTTCAATGAAACAGCCATCAAAGCCATGGGCCTTAAGGACCCCATCGGAAAAACGATAAGATTTTGGGGCAATCACCGGCAGATCGTTGGTGTTGCCGCCGATTTTAATTTTGAATCGCTCTACAATACCGTCAAACCCTGTTTTATGCAGGTGTACCCGGTTTTACCGAACGTGATGGTACGCATACAATCGGGGCGTGAAGAGGAGGTTCTCGCCCGTATCAGCAACATTTACTCCGTATTCAGCCCCGGTATGTCCTTCGACTATACATTTATGGAAGACGACTACAAAAAACTGTATGCTTCCGAAGCTAAGGTCAGTATCCTTACCAGGTATTTTGCGGGGCTGGCAATTATTATCTCCTGCCTTGGCCTCTTTGGACTTGCCACATTCACCGCTCAAAGAAGGCAGAAGGAAATTGGCATCCGGAAAGTGGTGGGCGCTTCGACATTCAGCGTTGCATTTTTGCTTTCGCGTGAGTTTCTTAAGCTGGTGCTGCTGGCGCTCGTAATCGCTTTTCCATTAGTATGGTGGACGATGAACGCATGGCTGAACGAGTTTGCCTACCGCGTAAACATGACCGCGGATATTTTTATTTACACGACGATGTTTGCGATTTCGATTACATTGGCTGCTGTTGGCTTTCAATCGCTTAGGGCTGCGACAATGAACCCGGCGATGAGCCTGCGCGACGAATAGCAAATGTTTTTGCCTGCCGGCCGAAAAAACGCATAGATTAGCTGCTCAAAAAAATCAATTGGGTAAATGAAACATATCTGCACCCTGCTGGTCATTGCTATCAGCTCGCTCACCGTATCCGCCCAGCTCCGCCTTCCTGCTGTTATTTCTTCGAACATGGTTTTGCAGCGAAATGATTCCGTTAACCTATGGGGCTGGTCGGCGCCCGGCTCCAAAGTATATATTACCACGGGCTGGAACAACCGCACCGATTCAGCAACCACCGATAATGGCGCCTGGTGGCGGCTGAAAGTGGCCACCCCTGCAGCAGGCGGTCCATATGAGATAACAATCGCCAGCCACGACACTATCGTTTTAAAAGACGTATTGATCGGCGAAGTTTGGGTATGCTCGGGTCAGTCGAACATGGAAATGAGTTACAGTTGGGGCGAAAAAAATGTAGGTGAGGAGCTGGCTACGGCATACAATAAAAATATCCGCTTTTTCCAGGTGCCCAAATCTACTTCCGATTTTCCGCAAGATGATGTGAAAGCGCAATGGACGCTGTGTGATTCCAATACGCTGAAGACGTTCAGCGCCGTCGCTTATTTTTTTGGAAAGCGGCTGAACAAGGAGCTTGATGTTCCTGTGGGCCTCATTCATACAAGCTGGGGAGGAACGCCCGCAGAGGTATGGACGCCCGCGTCGTATATTGAAAAAGATACGGCGCTGAGCGCCGCTGCAGGCCGGCTATCAGCATATAAGGGATGGCCCAGCATTCCCGGCAAAACATTCAACGCCATGATAGCCCCTTTTACGTCGTTCAACATTGCCGGAGCGATTTGGTACCAAGGCGAGGCAAACACCGGCACCTATGCCACCTATACAAGGCTGCTCACCACCATGATAGATGCGTGGCGCGACGCGTGGAAAAAAGAGTTGCCATTTTACTACGTGCAAATTGCTCCATTTGATTATGGAGAAGGTAATAAAGGTGCACTGCTGCAGGAGGCGCAAACAAAGGCGATGACGCACCCGAAGGTGGGCATGGTTGTAACCACCGATCTCATCGATTCCGTTACGAATATCCATCCGTCGCACAAGAGAGAGGTGGGCAACCGCCTTGCGGGATGGGCCCTCGCCGAAACCTACAAAAAACCGGGAATCACTTATAAAAGCCCGATGCTGAAAGACGGTGCTCTCAATAAAGGTAAAATGACACTCAGTTTCGACAACGCACCTACCGGGCTCAGGGCAACAGGCAAAAAAGTGGAAGGATTTTTTGTGGCGGGTGAAGATGGCCAGTGGCTGCCCGCTAATGTTACCATCGAAAAAGATAACGTGACGGTGTGGAACAAAAAACTGCGCGATCCGAAATACGTGCGCTATGGATTCTGAAATACGATCATCGGCAATATGTTCAGGATGGAAGGATTGCCTGCAGTACCCTTCCGGACCGACAGTTTTCCGGAATGAGCCGTCTATAATTTCAGGGCAACTTTCTTTCCTGTTCTTGCTGCCTGGTAAATGGCGTCCAGTATTTTCATGTCTTTTACAGCCTCTTCGCCGTCAACCGGCACTACCGGCTTTTTGCCTTCGAGGATGATGCCCGACATTTCATCCATCTGCACCGTTTGATGTGTTTTGTGCGGTTGCGTTAGCGGTCCTTTATGCGTCTTTCCCTCGATGGGCCCATAGCCGGTTGAAGGGTTCAGTTCAGCATATCCTTTTTCGCCATTCAGAAAGAAACGGTCCAGGTGATTCATCTTGTAGGTAGAAAGGCATGACGCCACTGCGCCGCTGGGAAAGCCGAATTGAAACTGGATGGTTTCATCTACGCCTTCCCTGAACTTGACAGGATCGGTCTTGGTTTCCTGGGCAGTGACCCACACCGGTTCCTCCCCGATCATATAACGGGCACCATTAACCGCGTAGATCCCGATGTCCATCAGCGATCCGCCGCCGGCCAGTTTTTTGTTGAGGCGCCATTGACTGGGGTCGCCGATCGTGAAGCCGCTCAACCCCTGGAAGAAAAGGGCCTTGCCAAATTCGCCCTCGTTTCTCATCCTGATGATCTCGAGCGTTTTTGGTTCGAAATGTATGCGATAGCCCACGAGCAATTTCACGTTCGCTTTTTTACAGGCATCAACCATCTCCTGTGCTTCCCTGGCATTCACCGCCATTGGCTTTTCGCAGATGACGTGTTTGCCTGCTTTGGCCACGCGGATCACCTGGTCGTGATGCAGTCCGTTCGGCGTAATGACGTACACCGCATCTATTGAATCGTTGTTTTTTACGTTGTCAAAATTTTCATAATTGTAGCAGTTGGCCTCCGGGATGTTGTATTTGCTCTGCCAGTTTTTTATCTTGGATGGTGTGCCGCTGATAACGCCCACGAGTTTCGCCTTTGTGCACGACTGCATGGCCTCCGCCACACGGGTGCCATAGCTGCCTAATCCCATGATGGCTACACGCAGCACCGGGCCCTGGTAAGGTTCAGGCGGTTGAAGGTTACCTCCGGGTTTCGCGGCCACCGACAGAAATGGAACGCTCAATGCGGAAAACGATATCTTTTGAAGAAAGTCACGGCGAGAGCTCATAAGTAATGTTTTATTGGTTGCTATGTTGTTTTGCCAGCTTGTCGAGAAGCAAATAGCGTTTCCTGTTTTTTTCTGTTTCAACTCTTGTATTTACATCAATGTGCATCACCTGTGCATCGGCGTTAGGCTTTATGGCTGGCCATTGAGGAACTCCTTCACCGTTGGGATCGCCATTCTTGATGAAATTAACGAAATACTGCTGGAGGATCCTCGACACGTCATAGTCTTCTTTCTTCCATGCGAATACTTTATTCGTGGAAAGGTTTCCCATCGCATACTCGATTTCAGCGGAGTGCGAGGCGCCTGTCGATGCGGGCGCGATGACGTTGCCGTTTTTGTCGAGTGCCTCGGGGCGCGGACGTTCATACATGTACCTGAAAACGGGTTTGCCGCCGGTGTTGGCGTGAATATCTATCCACTTCCAGGTGCTGAAACCGGTAAAGCGGTCGGAAGCGAGATGGCGGGCCACTGCTTCCACTTCTTCGTCGGAGGCGGGGTTATAAACCTTTAATAATTCCTCGGCGTTGTCGGGATACAATGTTTGTACGGCTTTCCTGAAGTTTTCAACGGTAGGCGCTTCGTCTCCCAGTATGGAACGCGAGCTGCCTTCTTCGCTGTTCCATCCTGCCAGCAGTGGCACTTTTGACTGTTCGCCGGCCTCGAAGATCTCGTCCGGGCTTTTCGGGAAGAAGTACCCATCCACAGTCATCGGAAACCGGAATTTGGCGGTGGCCGCGAGGAGGGAGTCTGCGTTCATGAGGCGCAGGTCGCTGAGCGAACGCGCGCCGACGCTTTTTGCAAATTCAGTTCCTTTCTCTTCTGCTTTCTTTAATGGTGCGGCACGCAGCGTGCCGAGCAGGGAGCCGCTTTCCCCAATGGCGCCTGCGATCACATCGCGTGCAAGCGGCGATGCCATTTGTGCGCTCACCGATACGGAACCGGCCGATTCACCGGCGATGGTGATCTTGCCGGGATCTCCGCCAAACGCAGCAATATTTTTTTTCACCCATTGCAAGGCTTCGGCCTGGTCGAGCACGCCATAATTGCCCGAAGCTTTGTTTGGCGATTCGCTGGTAAGTTCAGGGTGAGCGAAAAATCCGAACAGGCCAAGGCGGTAGTTGACCGTAACGGCCACGATGCCAAACTTCGCGATGCTGTCGCCCTCGTAGCGGGGCTCGGAGCCATCGCCGGCAACAAAACCGCCGCCGTAAAAGTAAACGAGCACGGGAAGCTTCGCGCCGGCGGTTTGCGGCGTCCATATATTCAGGTACAGGCAATCCTCGCTCATGCCGTCCGAACGAAAGTTCATGTCGCTGAAGATCGGCAGTTGCATGGCGCGCGGACCGAAATGATCGGCCTTCAGGGTATCCGCCCAGTTCTTCACTGGTTGGGGTTCCCGCCATCGCATGGCTTCTACCGGCGGAGCGGCATAGGGAACGCCTTTAAAGGACAGGTTACCGCTTTTTTCGACAACGCCCTCGATCCAGCCGTTGTCTGTTTTTACCAGGAGACCGGCATCGGTTTGGTCACTGTCTGAACAGGAAAGAAATGTGATACTCATGAAGGTCAGGAATAGAAAAGCTATATTTTTCATGTCGGTGATGTATAATCGAAGCTTAAAAGTTAGAACTTAAAAGTTAAAAGTTAAAAGTTAAAACTGAAAACACTCTCCCGTATCCCCCGCTGGCGGGGGTGGCGCGCAGCGCGGGGGTGGACCTTTGCCCTTTCCCCCTAAAACGTCTTCACATCCGCCGAGGGGCCATAGATCGAAGGAACCGGTATGTCATTCAACCGCATATACACGGTAAGCTGTCCGCGGTGGTGGACCATGTGATTGATAGAACTGTAAACATTTATTTTTTTCGTCGACCTGATCAACACATGACCGTTGTTTCGCAACTCAAAATCCTTTTCCAGCTCCTCATTCGTCACTTTCTGCAACGCATCTTTTGCCGCCGTGAGGTTCTCCTCAAAATGAGCCACCAGCTCGGCAGTGGTCTTCGGCTGAAAATGCTCGTAAGTGGCAAAGTCTATCA
>CBIGXK010000287.1:0-5343 GCA_966193805.1 uncultured bacterium
TTTTTTGGGCGATGAATTTTTCGACGCCATTCGTTCTTTCCATGCCACCCATTCCTGGTAAGAGCCTTTGAATTCCTTAATCTCTCCGTCAACGATCTCCCATATTTTATTTGCCGCCTTCGAAATAAAATACCTGTCGTGGCTCACGAGGATAATCGTTCCCTGGTATTTATTCAGTGCTTCCACCAGCAACTCAACGGAATGGATGTCCAGGTGGTTCGTGGGTTCATCGAGCATCAGGAAGTTGGCCTTGCTCACAATGGTTTTTGCCAGCGCCACACGCGCCTTCTCTCCACCGCTCAATATTTTTATTTTCTTTTCAACATCATCGCCGCTGAACAGGAATGCCCCGAGCAGGCTGCGGTATTCGAGTTCCGTTTTTCCTGCGCCCGACGAATTCATCTCTTCGAGTATGGTATTATTGACGTCAAGTGCCTCCAACTGGTGCTGGGCGTAAAAACTTTCGACCACATTGTGCCCCCACACCCGTTCACCCGCGAAGGGTTCGGTTCCCGCAACGATGCGCAGCAAAGTGGATTTACCTTTTCCGTTGGCGCCGATGAGCGCGATCTTATCGCCCCTGTCGATCTCGGCGCTGGCGTTTTTAAGGATCACCAGTTCGCCGAAGGCTTTGTCCACGTGTTTTAAGGTGCAGAGTACTCTTCCGGGTTCTTTGCCCACGCTGAAGTTGATGCGCATGTTCGGCCGTTCGAGGTTGGTGTCTTCGATGCGCTCGATCTTGTCGAGCAGTTTTTGGGCACTCTGTGCCTGGGTGGCTTTCGAGGCCTTGGCCTTGAACCTTTCAATGAAACGCTCCTGCTGCCGGATGTAATCCTGCTGGTTTTCATAGGCCCGTTTCTGCATTTCGATGCGGATGGCTTTTTCCTGTTCGTAGTAAGTGTAGTTGCCGGGATAGATATGCAACTCCTGCTGGTACAGCTCAACGATCTTGTTCACCATTCTGTCGAGAAAATATTTATCATGGCTCACGATCACCACGCTGCCTTTGTAATTCACCAGGTATTTTTCCAGCCATTCGATGGAGGGAAGGTCGAGGTGGTTGGTGGGCTCATCGAGCAGCAGCACATCGGGATGCTGCAATATCATCTTTGCCAGCAGCACGCGCATCCTCCATCCACCGCTGAACTGTTTGTATGGTTTGTCGAGCTGCTCATCGCTGAAACCCAGGCCGTGCAATACTTCCTCCACCTTGTGCCGTACATCGAATCCTTCGAGTATTTCCAACTCGTGCAGCACGTCCATGTAACGGTTGAGCAGTTTTTCATCTTCCTTTGTTTCGAGGATCTTCTCCAGTTCGGCCTGTTCCTTCTGCAACGCCATTTCCTTCTCGAATGCCTCCATCGCCACTTCGGTGATGCTGCTGTTGGTGTCGAAGCTCAGCAGGTCCTGATGCAGGTAGCCAATGGTGGTATCGCGGCTTTTTTCAACCGTGCCGGCGCTGGGCGTGTACTGCCCAACCAGCACCTTCAGCAGGGTGGATTTTCCCGTGCCGTTATAGCCGATGAGGCCAATGCGTTCACCGGGGTTGAGGTGCCAGGTGGCATTCTTAACGATTACGCGGGCACCGAATTCAAAAGTCACGTTCTGCAGTCCAATCAACATGTTTTCATCCGTTTATCTGGTGTTCTTTATAAAAATAAGTATGAGATTTTGGCGGTTCTATCATCTTTTTGTTAAAAGGCGACGCAAAAGTATGACAATCGGCGGGGATACTTTTTAACTGTTAACTTTGGCTAAAAATGCCCTTTATGAATAAACGCATCCTGGTATCCCTTTTGCTGACCGGCATTGTTTTTATTTTTTGGTATTGCAATAGCAGCAAGACCGAAAAAAAGGTAGAGGTGAGGCCTTCCCCCATCTCTTTCACTGAGAACTCCGGTACTTTCAACGAGTCGTTTTCGGGGCTGCTCACTGCCTACTACGCTTTGAAAGATGCATTTGTTGCCAGCGACACCGGCATGGTGAACACGGCCGCAGATAAGCTGGCGCTCAATGCCGACAGCTTAAAGATTAATGAGATACAGGGCGACACTTCCGGAGCCATAAAAGAGACCGCTCAGTATTTTGCCGCTACGATCAGCTCTTCCGGCAAAAATATCGGTGCTCAACCGGGTCTGGAAGCGAAAAGAAGAGAACTGAACATGATCACGGATGCGTTGTGGAACCTTACGCGCACCGTGCATTTCGAAGGACAAAAAGTTTACTACCAGTACTGCCCGATGGCATTCGATAATATGGGCGCTTACTGGCTAAGCGATAAAAGGGAAGTGGTCAATCCATACTTCGGCAAGGAAATGCTCAATTGCGGGGAAGTGACGGATTCATTGGATTACAGCAAGAAGTAAGCATGCGTATTGTCTTTACCTTATCCTTTGTTTTGTGCGGCCTGCTGGGTTTTTCACAAAACCGGTTCACGATCAGCGGGTACGTGCGCGATTCGCTTTCAGGAGAAACACTCATTGGAGCCACAGTGTTTGTGAGCGGTGAATCGAACGCCATTATCAGCAATGCATACGGCTATTACTCGGTTACCCTTCCCGAAGGGAATTACACCCTCGCGGTAACTTTTGCCGGCTATGTTGCAGCCGATACTTCGATAGAGCTGCACGGCAACCGCACCATTAATTTCGGCCTGATGCAGCGGTCGCTACTGCAGGAAGTGGTGGTCTCATCGCAGCGGCGCGATAATAATGTAAGGTCGCCGCAAATGGGGAAGATTGATCTCTCCGTTGCCCGCATTAAATCGGTGCCGGTGCTGCTCGGCGAAACGGACCTGTTGAAAACGCTGCAGTTGCTTCCCGGCGTTCGCAATGCCGGAGAAGGCAATACGGGTTTGTACGTTCGCGGAGGCGGCCCCGACCAAAACCTCATCCTGCTCGACGATGCCATCGTGTACAATACCGGGCACCTGTTTGGTTTCTTCTCGATATTCAACTCGGATGCCATCAAAAATATATCACTCATCAAGGGAAACATGCCTGCCCAATATGGCGGCCGCCTTTCGTCGGTGCTCGACGTGGCGATGAAAGACGGCAACCTGAAAGATTTTGAGGGAGAGGGCGGCATCGGCCTCATCGCGTCGCGGATTTCTTTGCAGGGACCGATAAAAAAGAACAAGGCATCGTTCATCGTATCTGCCCGGAGAACTTATATCGATGTGCTCACCAAACCATTCATTCCCAAAACAAGCGACTTTTATGGTTCAGGTTATTATTTCTATGATCTCAACATGAAAGTGAATTATAAATTTTCGGAAAACGACAGGCTATACCTCAGCGGATATTTTGGAAGAGACGTGTTTACATTCAACAATTCAAAAAGATCGTTCAGTGCCGACATTCCCTGGGGAAATTCAACCGCCACCCTGAGGTGGAACCATGTGTTCAACCAAAAATTATTTGCCAACACCACGCTGGTGTACAACGATTATAAATTCGCTTTCGGCGCCTCGCAAAATGATTTCAGCCTGAATCTTTCTTCGGGTATCAGGGACTGGAATGCAAAAGTGGATATGGATTATTACCCGGCGCCGGATCACAAAGTGAAATTCGGCGGACAGTTCACCTATCACACTTTTGTTCCCAACATATTAACGGGCGAACAGGGTGAAACGAAATTTGAGCCCAATAACGAAAACACGAAGTACGCGCGCGAAGCTGCGCTGTATGTGCAGGACCAGTGGGAACTGAACGACAGGTTGAATATAAATGCCGGCGTCAGGTATTCGGCGTTTACGCAGGCGGGTCCGTATACGATATTTGAACGCGATGACAACGGCAATAAAATTGACAGCACTTTTTACGGCAGGAACAAAGCGATAAAAACGTACGGCGGCATCGAGCCGCGGCTCACCTTTCGGTATAGTATAGACGAAAACACTTCGCTGAAGGCGGGCCTTGCGCGCAACCTCCAGTACATTCATTTGGTCAGCAATGCCGGATCCACGCTTCCCACCGATCTGTGGGTTCCCAGCACATATCGCGTGAAGCCGCAAAAGAGCATGCAGTATTCTGCCGGGATATTTAAGAATTTCAGTGGCAACACGTATGAAACTTCGGTCGAACTGTATTACAAGGATATGGCTAACCAGGTGGAATATGGCGAAGGGTACACGCCATCTCTCAGCGACCCGGAAAGTGAGTTTGTATTTGGAAAGGGATGGAGCTATGGCAGTGAGTTTTTCATCAACAAAACGAGGGGCAGGCTTACCGGATGGATAGGGTACACATTGTCGTGGACGTGGAGAAAATTTAAAGACCTGAATGATGGTGAAAAATACCCTGCGAAGTATGACAGGCGGCATGATATTTCGGTGGTGGCCAGCTATGAGCTGAACGCGAAGTGGAAGCTGTCGGCGGTATTTGTGTATGGTTCGGGAAACGCCACAACGCTGCCGGAGAGATTTTATATTGTTGATGGCGTGCTGACGCAGGAGTACAGCAAGGTGAACCAGTACAGGTTGCCGGCGTATCACCGCATGGATGTGTCGGCTACGCTGACGCCAAAGCATAAGCCTGGTAAAAAACTTCTTACGAGTTGGGTGTTTAGTTTGTATAACAGTTACAGCAGGCTAAATCCGTACTTTATTTATTTCGACCAGCAGGGGAGTCCTTACGACGGATCGTTGAAGATTGAGGCGAGAAAGGTTTCGTTATTTCCCATCATTCCGGCGGTGACGTGGAACTTTAAGTTTTGACTTCTCCCGTTTCACGGCTCCCGTTTGAACCTCACCATCGCATTCTTCTGCTCCGTCGACGTGATCCGCACTTCATATTGCTTATCCCCCGCATTCACAATCATCAAAGAGGTATTGGGAGGAATTTCCCCGAGATTATCCGCCACCATCACCAGTTCATGAACGTCCCCTTCGTTAGGAAGCGCTATCGTGAAAGTAATGGCCTGGTCGGTGAGCCGCTGATGCGCCATCACCAGTTTATTATCTATATAAACAGAAACGGTGTCGTTATCAATGGTGCCGTTATCATAAATTTTTATGTGCACCTCGCTGGCGGGTGTATAGATCGTTTTCACCAGTTCGTTGGTCCTCTGCGAAAGCACCTGCGGTATGGCAACAGGGGCCGAAGGTTTTGGAATTTCGCGGGTAAATGAATCAGGCGAAACTTTCCTCAGCTCCGGTGGTTTCTTTTGCGGCGGTGGAGGTTTCGGCTTTGAAGGCGTTGCCTTCGGTTTCGATGGCGTTGATTTTGGTTTTGCCGGTGGCTTTTTAGCCGTTAGCGGCGAAGGCGTAACTTTTTTTTCTGATGGCGCCGGTTTTTTCGGAGTTGTTTTCACCGCGGGCGGCCTGGGTTTCGGCTTCTCAGC
>CBIGXK010000288.1:0-5341 GCA_966193805.1 uncultured bacterium
TTATTCCGGGTACTGGTCGGTGAACCCCCAGCGCCCGGCGAATTTTGTTGTGAGCGTTGGGTATAAATTTTAATCGTTATCGTTGTCCAACCCAGTGCGGGTAAATGGGAGTCTGTGCGCTGACTTCATTTATTCTGTCAATTTGCTCCTGAGAAAGCGACCAGCCAACGGCATCGATATTTTGCAGCAACTGCTTTTCATTTCTTGCGCCGATCACCACATTGGATACGGTTTTATTCTGCAAAAGCCAGTTTATCGACACCTGCGCCACAGTTTTTCCGGTTTCGGCAGACACCGCCTCAAGTACATCCAAAACGCTGAACAAATATTCATCGTCAACAGGCGGCGCACCAACAAGCCCGCCCAACTTTACCCTGCCTTCTCCTTCAATGCCGTTCCTTTTTATCTTACCTGTTAACCTTCCCCAACCCAACGGGCTCCATGCCATCAGTCCCATGCCCTGATCCTGCAGCAGCGGCATAAGTTCTTGTTCATAGTCTCTACCAATCACCGAATAATATCCCTGGTACACGACATACTTTTCGAACCGGTTTTGTTCCGAAACCGAAAGCGACTTCATCAATTGCCACGCCGCGAAATTTGAACAACCAATGTATCTTACTTTTCCGCTTTTTATCAACACGTCGAGGGTGGACAGCGTTTCTTCTGCCGGCGTGCTGCTGTCAGGACCGTGCACAAAATAAATATCTATGTAATCGGTGCCCAGTCGCCTTAGGCTATCTTCACATGCTTTTATGAGGTGGTAGCGCGACGAGCCCGCGTTGTTGGCGCCATCGCCCATGGAAAAGCCTCCTTTTGTGGAAAGAATAACTTTGTCCCTTCGATGGCGAATGGCTTTTCCCAATATCGTTTCCGCTTCGCCCAATGAATACACATTTGCGGTGTCAAAAAAATTGATGCCTCGTTCCAGCGATATGTCAACGAGCCTCGTTGCCTCCTTTTCATCTGTTGTGCCCCAGCGTTGAAAAAATTCTGTTGTTCCGCCGAACGTGCCGGTACCCAGGCTCAACACGGGTACCTTTAATCCGCTCTTTCCAAAATTTCTGTACTCCATAATCGATTGTAATGTTCAGGAAGCAAAGCTCAGTATAGTGGAAAGAATGGGAAATGATAAACCGCACAAAAAAAATGTGACATACCGCACATTTATTTCAGCAACATTCTGCTAAGCGTTTCGCGCGAAACGCCAACATAAGAGGCGATCAGCGTCTTCGGCACTTTCTGAATCAATTCCGGGTAATTTTCTGCGAGATCGTGATACCGGTCGGCTGCGTTATTCTTAATGAGGCACAAAATTCTTCTTTGCAGTTGGATGTTTTGCCGGATCGTTTTTTTGCGGAAGTAGTATTGCATCTTATTGAGGCCGGCACAAAGCTTCTCGATGTTGTCGCCGGAGATCGAGAGCGTGTCGCAGTCTTTCAGGCAATAGGTATTGAGCGAGGCTTTTTTGTGCTGCTGCAGTGCCTGAACGTCGGTTACCCAGTAGCCGTCCATGGCAAAATCAAGTATGTGCTCTTTTCCCTCGTCGTCTATAGAAAATGTTTTGGTGAGGCCCTCTTCAATAAAATAATCGTGCGTTACATAATTTCCTTCCTGCACCAGGAGCTGGTGTTTGCGGAAATGTTTTGCCGAGAAATGGGAGCGCACGTATTCAAACTCCTCATCGGTTAAAGGAACTATCGAGTGAATATGTTCGCGGAGTGCCTTGCTCATGATGATTGTCAGCCGGCAAAGTTAACAGAATTGGTATTAAGGAATTGTTGGCGTAAAATCAGCAAGGCCCACCACGAGGGGCGGACCTTGCCTTTGCTAAACGGGGGATGCTGCATTAATAGCCGGGATTCTGCACCAACGTGTTTCCTCCCTTGGCTGCTACTTCAATGACCCTGTTGGAAATGGGATAGTATTCATTCTTTCCTTTTGTAAACGACGCACTCGTCAAATAGGTACGTTTTGTTTTTTCGACATTCACATAATTCGTGAGCACCTGGTCGGCTATGCTCCAGCGAACCAGGTCGTAGAAACGATGACCTTCCATGGCCAGTTCGAGTCGTCTTTCAAACCTCACTGCTTTTCGTGCCGTTTCTTTGTCGGGGAAGGGCAGAAGGTAGGGCTTTGCCTCGTAATTGGCAGCGGGATTGCCCAGCGAATCCGTAACAAAACTTACGGGATCAGCGGCTCTTGCCCTTACGATATTTACATATTCACGCGCTTTCTCGAGCGAGCCCACTTCAACTTCTGCTTCCGCTGCCATCAACAGTACGTCTGCATAACGGATGATATTGTAGTTCTTCGCCGTTTGCCGGTGATTGCTGCCTGCGTTCGTCAGCGATCCGATATCGGCCTTTGCATACACATGCTTCTTCGGACTGTAAGGACCCGCATACTGCTGGTCGCGTATCCAACTCCTGCCGGGATGCGGACCCCAATCGTAATAGGGAATTCCTCTTCTTCCCACTGTCCAATCGAGCCGTGCATCGAGCGGCGTGACGTTGTCGGGCACGAACGGTTCACTTGAAGTGATGCCCTGGTCATTTTTAAGATCTGTTGCATTGTACGAGCCGTCCAGCATCGGCAGCCCGTTGGCATCTACCTTGAAGGCGTTTACCAGGTTTTGTGAGGGCTGATAAAATCCGCAGCATCCAAAATCACCACCATAGGGATACGCCAGCTCATAACTGGTTTCGGCTGCTGCCACTATTGTACCGCTAGCCGACGCCTGCTGCGAAAAAACCGACTCCGAACTATTTTCAAAATTCGCATTGAAATTTTTCCAAAATTCGGGTTGCAGGGCATATTTAAGATTATTGGACGTTTTGCCGTTGAGGATTATCTCGTCATATAAAACTTTTGCTTCTGCCCATTTGTTCTGGAACATGTACACTTTGGCGAGATACGCAGCGGCCGCCCATTTGTTGGCCTTGCCTACATCGGTTTGTGTTTCGGGCAGGTTTTCGTAAGCGAAAAGAAAATCCTGTTCGATATTCGGCCAAATGTCTTCGGTGTTGGTGTACGACGTTGTTGCCGTATCGATATAAGGCACCATGTTCCAGTTGCGTTTGGCATCGAAGTGATAGTGTCCTCTCAGGAAGCGCGCCTGTGCAATGTAATTTGTCCTCTCTTCTTCCGAAATATCGGTAACGCGTGCGGCAAATTTTATCACATCATTGCTGCGCGCAACACCTTCGTAAACCGACAGCCATTTGTAATAGAAATAGGTGTTTGCCGGTTGCGATGCCCACAGTTCAATTTCGGTCATCTGTGGCTGGTCGCCGGCATCGGTGCCTTTGTAGGCGTCGTCCGAAACAACATCCCCATACACCCAACTGGTGGCGCCAACCATCCATCCCGATGCTCCGGAAATGCCCTGGCCGTCGAGCATGCCGTAAGCGCCCACGAGCAGACCGTCCAGGCCTTTCTTGTTGTACAATTGTTCGGGTTGGTAAAGATTGTACGGATTAGGATCCAGGAATTCTTTTTTACACGCGCAAAAGGCGATCAGCACAAAGGCGACCGATCCGCGGATGATATTATTGCTGAATATTTTCATGACTTAAAAATTTTGTTGTTGAAATCTTGCGAGGGATCAGAAATCGACATTAACGCCGAAGATGAAAGCTTTGGGTGTGGGATAGTTTCCAACGTCCACGCCCAGGTTTCTGTCGGCAAACCTTCTTCGGTAGTCGCTCCGGCCCGTATTGTTCGTCGTGATTTCCGGATCGAGTCCCGTGTACTTCGTAACGGTAAACAGGTTTTGTCCCTGCACGTAAATTCTGAATTTATCAATGCTGAATCTTTCCGTGATCCTTTCGGGGATGGTATAGCCCAGCACAAGATTTCGCAAACGGAGATAGCCGCCCGGCTCGATAAAATAACTGGAGGGCACTGTGCCGCTGGAGCGGTCGTTACTCGTAACCATAGGCAGCTTCGCGTTGCGGTGATCGGGCGTCCAACTGTCGTACAATGCTCTTCTGTCGCGCCCGCCCTGGAAGGTGTTGAAGTCCGTCCAGTAGCGCACATAGTTCGCCAGTTGTCCACCCTTTTTCCAGTACAGGAAAGTGGTGAAGTCGAAATTTTTGTAGGCGAGATCGAGGTTTAGTCCGGAGATAAAATCGGGATGCGGGTTGCCGATAAAAGTTCTGTCGGCAATGGTGATCTGGCCGTCGGGTTTGCCTTCCGGGCCTGAAAGATCTTTGTATTTCCATCCGCCTATGAATTTTCCGCTTTGCTCCTGCGATGCAAGTTCCGCTTCGTCGTCATAGAAGCCATCTATCTGGTAGCCGAAGAAGCTCGACAGTGGCCGTCCCGTAACCGACCTGTTAAATGATTCGATGCGTTGCCTGTCGCCTTCGAAGAACGGATCGGCGAGCGTTCCCACTTTATTGCGGTACAGCGAAAAGGTTAGACTCGCATCATAGCGGAAAGTCGCAGAACTGCCGCCTTTGTAGGAGAGGTAGAGATCGACTCCCTTGTTGTTCATCGAGCCGATGTTCACCGGCTGCGTGGCAATTCTTCCACCATATAAACTGGGGTCGAGTTCTTTTTCGAAGAGGAGATCAGTGGTTTCCCTGTTATATACATCGAGCATAACGAGCAGCCTGTTGTCGAACAGCGATGCATCGAGGCCGATGGATGTGGTGGCGGTTTCTTCCCATTTGATGTTGGGGTTGGCAATAGATAAATGCCTTACGCCAGGGGTGATGTTGGTGTTCGTGCCATTTATCGGGTAGGCGGCATCGTTATTCGTAACGAAGGAAGTGAGGAAGCCGTAAGAGTTGATGTTGTCGTTGCCGAGCTTGCCGTATCCGAAGCGGAGTTTGAGATCGTTGATGAAAGAATTGCTGCGCATGAAGCTTTCCTCCGAAATTCTCCAGCCCACGCTGAATGCCGGGAAGTTGCCATATTTATTTGCGGGCCCGAAGGCTTCGGACGAACCGTCTCTTCGGAAAGAAGCGCTGAATAGATATTTATCGCGAAACGAGTAGTCAACTTTGGCGATGACGGGCGAATATTTTCGCGCTTTGTATTCCGAGCTCGTGCCGAAGGGTGTAGGGTTAAGTGTGGCGCCGAGCTGCCAGAATTCGCGGTCGAAGCTGAAGTAGTCGGTGGTGTTGCCTGAAATAAATCGTCCCTGGTCCTGCACCACTTCTGTACCCAGCAATGCACCCACGCTGTGTTCGCCAAATGATTTTTTGAAGTTCAGCGTATTGTACCAGGTCAGCAAATAGGCATACCCCGATCCTTCGCTGAATGAACCGTTGCCACCCCTGCCTTCGGCATTTTCATACACGGGTGTAAGAAATACAAAGTTGCTGATGTT
>CBIGXK010000289.1:0-5325 GCA_966193805.1 uncultured bacterium
TGCAATGGATGAAGAAAAACAGCAGGGCAGGTTTTTTTATTAACGATCTGCAACGGCACCCGGTGGCCCATTACTCTATTAAATGGCTGACAAAACTTTTTTCAAAATCATACCTGGTCAGGAATGATGCACCCATTTCGGTGTCCAGAGGTTTTATTAAGAGGGAATGGGAAGATTTACTGCAACGGGCAGGCATTGAGCATTATTCTATAAGCTGGAGATGGGCGTTCAGGTATGTTGTAATTGTGAATAATGAGTAAGGCGGCAACATACGACGTGGCGATCATTGGTGGCGGACTGGCGGGTCTTTCGTGCTCGATACTGCTGGCGAGGCAGGGCTTCAGGGTTGCATTGTTCGAAAAAGAATTGTATCCCTTTCACAAAGTATGCGGCGAGTATATCAGCCTTGAATCGTTCGACTTTTTGGGATCGCTGGGCGCACATTTGTCTGATAAGGATATACCCATGATCTCGAAGCTTTTGGTGTCGTCGCCTTCCGGAAATACATTGTCTCATGAATTGCCATTGGGTGGATTTGGTATCAGCCGTTATAAAATTGATCATGAACTCGCGATCATTGCGAAAACTTCCGGAGTGAAAATATTTGAGGAAACGAAAGTCAATGACGTACAGTTTACCGGCGATCAATTTACCGTGCTGCCCGATGGTGAGCCCTGCTCCGCAAGAATTGTTTTTGGCGCCTATGGTAAGCGATCTAACCTCGATGTTAAATGGAAGAGGCGCTTTACGCTGCGGAAAGCAGGCGTTCTCAACAACCTTATTGCCGTAAAATACCATGCAGTTATGGATCGTGCGCGGGATCTCATAGAGTTGCACAATTTCGACCATGGCTACTGCGGCATTTCACCGGTAGAAGAAAATAAATCCTGCATCTGTTACCTGACAACCGCGCACAATCTGCGAAAATCGGACAACAACATTCGAAAAATGGAAGAGGGGATACTCTTCCGTAATCAATTCATTAAAGAGGCATTCGACAAATCAACGGTATTGTATGAAAAACCGCTGGCCATTTCGCAAATCAGTTTCGACCGCAAATCGCAGGTGCAAAATCACATGCTGATGCTGGGCGACGCGGCGGGCATGATCGCTCCGCTCTGCGGCAACGGGATGAGCATGGCGCTGCACAGCAGCCGTTTTGCTGCGCCGCTCGCGGCTAAATTCTTAACAGGTCATTTGAACCGCGATGCCATGGAACAGGAATACTGCAACCGCTGGAACGACGCCTTCAAACGGAGATTGCGCGCGGGAAGAATGATCCAGTCGCTGTTTGGCAGGGCGTGGATCACCAACGGCACCGTTGCAGTGCTTCGTCATTTTCCCGGGCTGCTTACACGGATCATCAGGCAAACGCACGGCTGATCACAGATCGGAATACCTGGCGGGATACAGGTAGCGCGAATCAATATGTGAAACGTTATGACTGTCGTATTCGCTGTTTGCCTTGAGTTTATTCCATTGTTCATCGGCACCGAACGCTTTCCAGTGCGCGTCGCGCGACTCGATATTCTCGAAAGAAGTCATGTACATGAGGTTGGGCATGGCGCTGCCGGAGAGCACTTCTGAATAGAACACGGGATTGAATTCGAGCCGGTCGAATATGCCCACTTCATCACCATCATTGAACATTTTGACTTTGTTGCGAAACATGTCCATGGTTGGCGATTCGTAGCTGCGGAGTTCGTATATGCGTGATCGTTTATCACCCGTCAGATGCGGTTTTCTAAGGTGCGGCCTTGTAGCGAATGCCTTTAGGATGATTTTTTCCATCCTGGTAAATGGCGCATTGTTGTAGGCAGTCGAAAGAAAATCGGCGCCGGCGGTGTGGTAGATGTTATCGCTCTCGAGAGTTGTTTCCAGCTTGTCGATCATCTGGAGTGACTTGTAGGGGATGAGCACATAGAATTTCTTTTCAGCGGTATCGGCGGGTGATGTTTTAAAGACCCCTACGGTTTTGATGCCTGCGCGGTGAAGTGCGGGTACAAGTGCCTTGCCGAAGTAATTATCGAGGCGGAGCTCATTATCCTCGCCGTTGTAATGATACACTCTCAGCTCATAATAATCCTGCCTTGGTTGCTGTGCCATTGAAGTAGCGCTATTCGCGATGAAGAATAGTAATGCTGAAATAAACAAAGAAAATCTCATTTGGAGGGTTTTATTTAAAGTTTTTAGTGTGTGTGGGTAATCGGCAATAATTTCAAAATTGACATTTGCCGCTTAAAATCCCTTCACATCTTTCTCTTCTTCTGGTAAATAATGTTCCCTGGTTTGCACAGGAGGTTTTTTCGCCTTGTGCATCTTCAACTGAATAATATCCACAAACAAGGCAAATCCCATCGAGAAATAAATATATCCCTTCGGTATGTGAACATCAAATCCCTCGGCAACCAGTGAAACGCCTATCAGCAAAAGAAAACTTAGCGCCAGCATCTTGAACACCGGGTGATTATTCACGAACCTGCTGATGCCCTCGGCAGCGAACAGCATGATCGCAACCGTGATCACCACAGCCGTGTACATCACCCACAACTCTTTCACCATGCCCACGGCGGTGATGATACTGTCGACGGAAAAAACGATATCCAGCAGCAGTATCTGGGTGATGACGCCGTTGAAGGTGACGGCCTTGATAGCGGTGGACGTGTCGCCTTCCTCACCTTCCATTTTATGATACATTTCGGTAGCGCTTTTATAGATCAGGAAGATGCCACCCAGCAGCAGTATCAGGTCTTTTCCGGAGATCCCCATTTCATTATTCGGCCCTGTGGGCCAGGGAATAGTGAACAGATCATTGGTAAGTCTGAGTATGAAGGAAACCACGGCGAGCAATCCCAGCCTGATGAACATGGCGAGTATCAGACCGACCCGCCTCGCTTTTTTCTGCTGGTGCTCGGGAAGTCTCGACGATAATATCGAGATGAAGATAACATTGTCCAGTCCCAGCACCACTTCAAGCAGAACCAGTGTAAGCAGCGCGATGATCGATTCGGTCATATCCCTTCAGTTTCGGAATTGTGTGGTGGTAAAGGTATTGAAACGGCACTAAAAATACCGTACCGTGGGTAAGCGCAACACCTTAACTTTGCGCGCTAGTTATGGACGGTAATGACTCGGTATCGCAGGTTACTGACGACCCTTTTGCAGCAGTTCGGCTGCCTGAATACAAAAATCTGGTACTGGGGAGGTTTTTTTTCATCATGTCGCTTCGCATGATGAGCACGCTTGTTGGCTGGTGGATCTACGAGCTCACCAACGATCCGTTTGCCATCGGGCTTATTGGGTTGTCTGAAGTCATTCCCGCCCTTTGCATGGCACTTTACTCCGGCCACGTTGTGGACATCAGCGAGAAGAGAAAGCTGCTGCTGCGATGCGTTTTCTTTTACTTCTGCGGCGCGTCTATTTTGCTCTTTCTTTCCACTCCCTATATTGATGTGCATGTTACCGACCGTCATCTTTCATGGTGTATTTACTCGGTAATTTTTTGCACCGGGGTTATCCGGTCGTTTGCCGGTCCCACCTTTACGGCGCTCATCGGCACGATCGTGCCGAGGCAACTGCTGCAAAACGCCACCACGTGGAGCCAGGGTAGCTGGCTCACCGCCTCCGTTACGGGTCACGCCGTTGGTGGATTCATGATCGCGCTTACCGGTCACCTGGGAACGCTTGCACTCATTTGCCTATTGATGGTGGTTGCATGGTTTGTATTGTACCAGTTAAAGCCAAAGCCGAAGCCGATAAAAGTGATGGGCGAAGGCCGGACCTGGGAGAGCGTGCGGGAAGGACTGAGGTTCGTGTATCGCACAAAAGAATTGCTCAGCGCCTATTCGCTCGACATGCTCGCCGTTTTATTTGGCGGTGCCGTTGCTATGGTGCCGGTGTATGCACGCGACATACTGAAAGTAGGGCCGATGGGCTTTGGATGGCTGAACGGCGCGGCCGACATTGGTTCGATCATCGTGGTAGTGCTGCTCACGATATACCCGATGAAGAAGGCGCAGGGCAAAAAGCTGTTTATTTCCGTAGCCGGATTCGGTGTATGCATTGCTCTTTTTGGCTTGTCGAAGTGGTTCGCTCTTTCTTTTGTGGCCCTAGTAGTGGCGGGTATGCTCGATGGGGTGAGTGTGGTGGTGCGCGGTACCCTCATGCAGCTTAAAACACCGGATCACCTGCGAGGCAGGGTGGGCAGTGTGAGCTCGATGTTTATCAATTCGAGCAATGAACTGGGGCAATTTGAAAGCGGCGTGATGGCGAAGGCGATGGGTGTGGTGCCTTCCGTGGTCTTTGGCGGATGCATGACGGTAGCCGTTGTGTTCATCACCTGGTTCAAGGCGCCGCAGTTGAGGAAGTTTGAGTATTGAGGAGAAAGCAATGGGCAAACGGCAATCATATCCCCCGCTGGCGGGGGTGGCGCGAAGCGCTGGCGGTGGACACACGGCAATAACGAAAGCATTGCCTATTGCCCATTTTCTTTTACCTTTCCCCCCAATGCGCGCGATCATCCAACGTGTTTCCCAGGCATCAGTCACCATCAACAACACCGTCTCCGGCTCCATCGACACCGGCCTGTTGGTACTCCTCGGCATAGAAGACGCCGACACCCGCTCCGACCTCGAATGGCTGGCGAACAAAATCATACAGCTCAGAATCTTCAATGACACAACCGGCGTGATGAACCTTTCACTAAACGATGTTAACGGCGATATCCTCCTCGTGAGCCAGTTCACGCTCTTCGCCAGCACAAAAAAAGGAAACCGCCCGTCATACATAAGAGCCAGCAAGCCGCCCGTTGCCATTCCTTTATATGAAGAAATGAAATCCTACCTCGAAACGCAACTGCAACGACCCATTCAATCGGGCATTTTCGGGGCCGATATGAAAGTGGCGCTTATCAACGACGGCCCCGTCACAATATTTATTGACAGCCGGGCCAGGGAATAACCCACTGCCTTATCTTCGCTAAAATTATTAGCCGGGCTCATGTCGCTTTACATCACATCGCTTAATTCCGGAAGTAACGGTAACTGTTATTACGTCGGGAACGACGACGAGGCCATACTCGTGGACGTTGGCCTGTCGTGCAAAGAAACCGAAAAGCGTATGGCCAGGCTCGGCTTATCGATGAATCGCGTGAAGGCGGTTTTTATTTCGCATGAACACAGCGACCATATTTTCGGTTTACCGGTTCTGTCCCGTAAATATAAATTGCCGGTCTACATTACCGAGCGTACGCGTATCAATTGCGGATTCGCACTGGATCCGCAGTGTCTTCATTCGTTCAATGCCTTTGAGCCGGTGGAAATAGGC
>CBIGXK010000290.1:0-5322 GCA_966193805.1 uncultured bacterium
CCCGCCAGGAAGAACCCGCGCTTTCCTCCTTCAAAAGAAGACGCTGTTCGTAAAAAAATCAAAGAATTTATTCAAACAGAAATAAAGGACAACACAAAGAAATTTATCGGCATTGCAGGTGGCGCTTGTGGCGGTGATATTCTCTTTCATGAGGTATGTGCGGAGCTTGCCATCCAAACAGAGCTTTACCTCGCGCTGCCCCGCGAAGACTTTATCAGAAGTTCGGTGGCATTTGCCGGGCCGGGATGGGTGGACCGGTTCAACCAGTTATTTTTGAGACTTCCCCGACACGTTTTATGCGACTCGCCTGACTTGCCCAAATGGTTGTCGAAAAAGGAAGACTACACCATCTGGGTGCGTAATAATTTGTGGGAGCTCAACAGTGCCCTGCTCAATGGCGGAATGAATGTAACGCTCATCGCCCTTTGGGATCTTAAAGGTGGCGACGGGCCCGGCGGCACCGAGCACATGATCAAAATCGCAAAGGAACGCGGAGCCAAAACGGCCATCATCAATATCAACTCACTCGGCTGAACTTACAAATTCTTCAACTCCTGCGATTGCTTCATGGCTTTCAGGATGAGCAGTCTTCCCTGCGCGCGCGTTACGATCTTAGAAGATTCTTTTGAGCTGTTCAACCAGTTGATGAGTTCGCTGATGCGCGTGCCGATAGTTGGGCCGTTTACGCATTTCACCAGGAAAAATATCTGGATGTGCACGATATGCTCCCACAGGTAAAAGCCGAAAGGCGTTTTAATGACGGTGAGATCGGGATAGCCCACCAGGTCCTTCGCCTGCGTTTCGGTGGCATTGCCGTACACGGCAATAAAATGAATCACTCCCTGCTCTTTTTTTTCTTTCGACAGGATCTCATAGTCGTGCATGAAAGGTCGTCCGATCCGGTTGCGTGCATCGGCTACCGACATTTTATCGGGGATGGCGTGCGCCGATTTTGTTACGTTATCAAGAAGCGGCAGGTCCCTGATGGCGGCTTCCAGCACGTTGAGCAGCGCTTCTTCGCGTTTTTCATAATTCAGCTTCGACCAGTCGAGTGTTTGACCGTACACTGAATAAGCGGCCGCCTGTTTCTTTTGCGTGGCAAAGGATTTTTGTAACGCGTTCAGCACATATTTTTTGATTTGCTTCTCTACTTTGGCGGTCAGTTCTTTCACCGTAGTTGCCTGTATGTTTTCTTTGTGCCGAAAATAGGAGGTGATATCCTGCCTGAACTGATCGTTACGCGCTTTTGCTTTTGCATCAACGCTGTTCCTGAAAAAATGGCTGAGATCGATCATGTAGCTCATCGTTCCAAATTCATTGACCGCAAGCAGAAACTCTTCATGGCAGATGCCATTGGTGGAATAGTCTGTGATGGCCCAGCCAGCTTCACCATTATATAGAATGATGATGATGTTGCAGGTGCGGAGCGTTTGCATGCAATTGTCAAAAGCATTTCGCGACAGATCGGCATTGAAGTTGTCTTCGTTTTTCACCACTTCAATGATCTTTTCACCGAGAAAGGATGCCGATTCAAGTGAGTCGCTGATGAATGCCCGCAGGTCCTTCATGGAATAGGATTGGTCGAGCCCTGAAAAATCGCTGTTCACCCTGCTCGATAAAAATACTTTGATGCGATTCATGAGTGCCTTTCTTTTTGTTAACTGACTTTTTTCTTCTTTTCCTTTGCCTTCAGCGCTGGCGCTGAAGCGGCCTGATCTTCCGGTACCTGTTTGGGCTTCAGCCGGAATTTCAGGTAATTATCTGTGTGGTCAATTTTTATTTCCACCCACATCGGCAGGTGATCCGACATTTTAAATGTTCGCCAGTAAGTTTTAAAGTAATCAGTTTTCCCTTTTGCATTGCGCTTCTTGCCTTTTTCGGTTTTCAGGTAGCCGCCGCTCATTTCTTCTGCGTATATTTTCTCATCCTGCAGCCGGTAAACGTATTCGTAATAATCGAAGATGCCGGCATTTCCGCTGGTATCGAAATGATTTTTTCGCACCTTGAAGGCAATCTGGTCGTAGAATTTATTTTTCTCGACATTGCTTCCGGTGAGTTGCTGAATCTCTTCAGGTACAGAGAATCCCGCATCGGTGATCGCTTTCATGGTACTGTCCTTGCGCGAAAAAATGTTGAAGTCGCCCAGCAAAATAAAATTATGCGACCATTCCTGTTCGTCTTCTGCTTTTGCCTGGATGCATTGCACAAGATCCTCGATTTCTTTGAGGCGGTTAGGATCGGAAGCCACTCCTTCTCCATACAAAATATGCACGGTGGCCAGCACAAAATTTGTCCAGCCGGCTTTGAAGCCGCACATGTACGGCGTTCTCGCCAGTTGAGGAGAAGGTGAAACGATACGCTGCCCCGTTTTTGGATCTTTTGATTCGAGCGGCGGCAGCACCAGTTCGCCCGACAGGCCGCCAAAGCGCACCTTGCGCGTATCGAATACAAAGCACAGGCGTTCTTCATTGCCTGCCTTGCCTTCGGTAACGTCGGTGAACATGAATTCAAAATTGCTGCCGAGTATCGACATCAGGTGAGTGAAGCTCCTGAGATCTTTACGAACTTCCTGTATCGCGATCAGGTCGAAGCGGTTGACGATCTCAGCGATGTAGTATAATGCTTCCAGCGACCGTCCGCCATATTTGTCTGATCCAAACTCGCGAATGTTCCAGGTGGCGAGCAGCAGGTTCGATTCCATTTGCTTGCGTGGAACATTTTCGTCGAGTGCATGGCGGAGAACGAGTAAATTTTCGAGTGTTCTTTTGCCCTGGGTCGTCGCGGCATCAATCTGCTGGTAGAATGGCATGGCAGGAGCAATTTGGTACCATTAAGGTACCATTTACCTTGCGTATTTGCCGTAATTAAGCTCCTCTACCTGTTCACCAGCATCTTAACGTTAACATGCTCGTTTCCGTTAAAATACTGGACGAAATAAACGCCATTGGGAACGGAGCCGATGTTTTCGATGGGCACCACGTTTATGCCCGGCCGCGACACATATTGTTTTTGCCAAACGGCAACACCATTGATGGATACCATCCTGATATGGACAGGGTTCGCCGTTGCTTTTTTAACCGTAAACCGCACGCTGGCCGCGGCGCCGATGGCGGGATTGGGAGTAACCGCCAGGCGCTCGATGGAAGCATCGGCTATTGCTTTGATGCTGGTGACCGGGCTGTACAATGTTTTGCTGGCTGAAATTAATTTGATGCGGTAATACTGTGTGCCCGTTTCATGGGTGACGTCTGTAAAATTATATTCGTTGTCGCCGTTTGAAGAATAACGGTAATCAACGGTGCCCACCGCTTCGAAGTGGATGCCGTCGCTGCTTCTTTCAACGATGTATTCTTTTACGGCGGCCTCGTTGGTTACCTGCCAGCTTACCATTACTTTTTGCTGTTGCGCCTTCGCGCTGATGTTTTTGAAATTAGCCGGCAGCACGCTGCAATTGAGATATTGAGGCGGTACCTGGTCGATCGTTACATTTTGAACGAGCACCCCGGCCGATCCGTCTACTGCGCCATACACGATGTTTCCTGCTGTGCGTCCGGAAGCACCGCCTGTTGCACTGGATGAGGCATTCAGGGGCTCGTTGCTGTAAACGGCGCCACCGCCGCCGCCGCCGCCGGGACCATGAGCTGCCGGCGTGCTGCCGCCGCTGTTGCTGCCGCCTGTACCGCCATTTGCGAATACGGTAATTCCTGAATGGCCGCTGCCTGCATAAATCAATACGCTGCCACCGGCCCCGCCGCCGCCGCTGCCGTCATTTTGCGTGGAGGTGTAACCGTTTGTACCATTTACATTGATGGTTCCTGTTCCTGTTATTGAACCGGCTGTAAGCAATACTATGCCGCCACCTGCAGCGCCGCTGGATGAGAATCCCGCGCCGGGTACACCGGTACCATTGTTGGTAGTGCCTGCGCCACCGCCGCCGCCCAACACAAGTTGCGAAGGTGAATTTTGCTGAAACACCGCTCCCGATTCACCACCGGTAGCCAGGTTCGAGTTCCAACTGTTTCCTCCCTTACCGCCTGCACCGCCGTTCGAACCTCCGCCGCCGCCTGAATTCTGGTCGTTGACCGATGGCTGGCCATCTGTTCCGCCGCCACCGGCATTACCGGGCGCACCTGCAGCAAAGCTGCCGCCAGGATAACCTTCGGCTGTAGTACCCTGATCCAGCAGCACGCCATTGTTATTCATAAACCGCGGGGTACCCGCTATTCCTTCTCCTTTTGATCCATTGAAATTTTTTGTGGACAGGGTGACCAGGTCGGTGTTTAGCCCTCCGGTTGCACCAGATAACTGCCTTGCGCCACCGCCCCTGAATCCGGCACCTGCCGCAGTAATGGTTTGTCCGTTGAAGTCGAGGTTGTTGGTGGCGCTCAGCACGATCACGCCTCCTGTTGATCCGTTCCAGGAAGGAGCGGTCAATGTTCCACCCAATGTGAGGTTGTAATAAAGTCCGATGCGTATTACCTGGAAGCGGTATTGGCCATCGGTACCAAAGTCTGCGTTTTTATAGCTGTTCACGGTACCGTTTAATAAGGTGAGTGTTCCTCCTGTTAAAGGAACAGCATTTGTTGCCACTACAAATTCCATTTTTCCCGCCATCAGTTCGCTGTTATTAAGATATCCCTTCGATCCGCCTGCAACGCCATCACCGTAAGCTGATGTGTTTGCCGAATTGATTTGTGCGCCCTGCATCTGTATGATGAGCAGCATGTCGCCGGTGGCAATGGGAATGGTTCCGTATTGCACCGCACCAAGCGATATGGAAGTGGCACCCGCGTTCACCGTACCGTTAACTGCCGGGAAGTAGGTGTCGGGGTTGCTTGAAATTGTTGTCGGGATATTAACCGGGCAGTTTTGCGCAGTGCTTGCAGCAGTAATAAAAACAGCGATAAGCACTAACGATGTTAGCCTGGTTGTTGTAGTGATTATGGAAGAATAGGCGGTCATGGGTACCGATTTAGGTAATTAATCAAATGCTATTCTTCAAAGGACATTAGAACGGTGCGATATTTTTTTACCTGACAGGCAAATTGGTTGCCAGCATGCAAGTGGTTTGTTTTTAAAGAAGTAGACGAGGAGATTTGGACAGGTGAAAACCGTTGCGGGAAAGTTATTCCGGGTATGGGAGGGGGTGAAACGTGAAACGTGAGACGTGAGACGTGAGACGGGAGTATCCCCCGCTGGCGGGGGTGGCGCGAAGCGCCGGGGGTGGACGGGATTGCGTGAAACGTGAAACGTGAGACGTGAGACGCGAGTATCCCCCGCTGGCGGGGGTGGCGCGAAGCGCCGGGGGTGGACGGGATTGCG
>CBIGXK010000291.1:0-5320 GCA_966193805.1 uncultured bacterium
ATACGATAAGTGCCGACGCGTCATTCACATGGCGTTCGCCCTAGGCAATGCTTACCATCTTTTTGGGTGCGTTCACCTGGCGCATGATCGTCGAAGCCGATATTGCGTCCGGCGGGGATACGATGCCGCCAAGAAGAAAGCCGAGTGCGAGCGTAAATCCCGGAATCAGCGCCTGCGACGCAAAGGCCACCACGCATGAGGTCAGGATCACTATGGGAAACGCAAAGCTGGTGATGACGCGCCTGAATTTCCAGAAGTTTTTCCATGAAATCTGCCACGCGGCATCATACAGCAGCGGCGGCAGGAAAATAAAGAAGATCAACTCCGGATCAATGATAATATCCGGAAACAGTTTTGTAAAGCTCAGTGCCAGGCCGCCCAAAACCAACACAATGGGATACGCCACTTTCAGCTTTTGGGCAAGCATCACCAAACCTATAATGATGATGATGAGGGATATGTACTCTATGAAAACGTCTTGCATGGTTATTGGCAGCTACGACGTCAAATATAACATGTTAGCCGAAGATATGAGGACAGGCATGTTCGAACCAATGCTGCCGGGATTATCTTTATTTAAAATATTCTGCGGGGTCTAAAAGTTTAAAACGAGCGTCGTAATTTACAGGTGCACACCTTCAAACGCTGCACATGAAAAATGGAAGAAGAGATTTTTTGAGAAACAGCTCACTCATCACCCTTGGTTTTATTGGGCTGGACAACTTTGCTGTTAACGCGGCAAGCAATGCACTCAGCAATGATGCTTTTGGATTTGGACCGCTGACGCATCTGCCCGGTGATATTCTTAGCCTGCCTAAAGGCTTCACTGCCAGGCTCATTTCGGAAAATGGTGCGAAAATGCACGACGGACTTGTTTCGCCCGGAACCCACGATGGCATGGGCGCATTTGCGGGAAAGAATGGTAAAGTAGTACTCATCCGTAACCATGAACTTTCTCCCCACGCGAAGAACGGGCCGTTCGGTGCAGATTATTCCCTGGTGAATAAGATTGATAAAAACAAGATATACGATTTTGGAAGCGGCAGCCGAACATGTGTGGGCGGTACCACTACGATGGTGTATGATGAGAACAAAGGAAAGGTGGAGCTGGAATACCTGAGCCTGGTGGGCACCGTAAGAAATTGCGCCGGCGGTGTTACCCCCTGGAACTCGTGGATCACCTGCGAAGAAACAGAGCTGAAGCAAGGAGGCGAAAGCGGCGCGCTGGAAAAAGACCACGGTTTTAATTTTGAAGTGAAGGCGAGCGACAAAATACTGTTGAACGATCCGGTGCCTATCAAGCCGATGGGGCGCTTTGTGCATGAGGCCGTGGCGGTTGACCGCACAACAGGCATCGTTTACCAAACCGAAGACAGGGGCGACGCGTGCTTCTACCGGTATATCCCCAACAAATACGGCGACCTTCACAAAGGCGGTAAGCTGCAGGCGCTGTCCATAAAAGAATGGAAAGCGGCAGATACGCGAAACTGGAAAGATTCAACGAAGATATTTCCGCAGAAGAAATCGTTCAGCGTTGAATGGATCGATCTGGATAATGTGGAAGCCCCGGATAACGATTTGCGCCTGCGCGCCTACGACAAAGGGGCGGCCCGGTTTGCGAGGGGTGAAGGAATTTGGTTTGGAAAGAATGAACTGTACTTTGCCTGCACGAATGGCGGATCGACAAACTACGGGCAGATATTCAAATACATGCCTTCAAAATATGAAGGTAAGCAACAGGAAAAAGACAGTCCTGGCAGGCTCGAACTATTTCTCGAGCCAAACAATACCGATATCTTTCAATACTGCGACAACCTCACCGTTGCTCCCTGGGGAGATGTGGTGATTTGTGAAGACAAAAATGATCCGCGGATCATTGGCATCACGCCGCAGGGTAAATCGTATGTCATCGCGAAGAATATCGGTTATCCTAAATCTGAATTCGCCGGTCCCGTATTTTCTCCGTCAGGGAAAACGCTGTTTATAAATATTCAGTCGCCGGGGGTTACACTTGCCATTACAGGTCCGTGGAACAAAAGGGCGTAGCTGAAAATTCACACTTCCTGGCGTAATACCTCGAGCGGTGTTTTGTTGAGTATGCTGCGGCTGTTCAATAGCCCCACTATAATGGTAGTGGCGCAAATGAACAGGAAGATCAGCACAATGGGCAGCAGCGCCGGATGGAATGCGGTTTCGAAATTGAAACGCGCCAGCGCCCAGCTTGCGCCAAGCGATAACAGGATTCCCGTGGCTGCCGCCAGTGATCCGAGAAAGAAATATTCCAGCGCAGCTATCCACAGTATTTGTTTGCCGCTGGCCCCGAGTGTGCGCAGAAGAACATTTTCCTGGATACGTTGATATTTGCTGATCAGCACCGATGTGATCAATACTACCACGCCCGTTAAAATGCTGAAGCTGGCAATGAATCGTATAACGAAAGCTATTTTGCTCATGATGTCGTCCAGCACACGCAGCACAAGCGCCAGATCGATGATAGATACATTCGGGAATCGCCTTACGACCTCTCGTTGAAAAGCAACGGAAACACTGTCGGAAGGAACATGCGTGAGCAACACATGAAATTGCGGCGCTTCTTCCAGCACGCCTGTTGGAAACACCACGAGGAAGTTTGTTTGTATCCTGTTCCAATCCACTTCTCTCAGGCTCCCAATAACTGTTTGAATGGGTGCGCCCTGGACATTAAAATACAAGGTGTCGCCGATCTTTAAATCGAATCTTCCTGCGAATCCTTTCTCTATCGAAATGAAAATTGTTCCATTTTCTACTGTTCCTTTCCATGCTCCTTCTGTAACTTTTTCATAAGGTGTTAAGGTGTCACGGAAGGTGACGCGGTATTCCCTGCTGAATAGTCGCATCGAGCTTCTTCCTGTTGTGTCTTCAACGACATCCGAAGCTTTTGTTTCGTTGACTTGCTCGAGTCGCATATTCACAATGGGCACCGTTGGTTCCAGGGGCAGACCGTGCTTTGCTGCTACCTGCAGCAGTTCTTCGCGTTGTCCGGTCTGGATGTCGAACAAAACAATGTTTGGCTGGTCGCCGGCAGCAGTGAGCGTCACGCGGTTTACCAGCATCGTTTGCACAAAAAACAATGTGCAGATAAATGCGGTACCGAACCCGACGGACATGATCAGCAACAACGTCTGGTTGTTGGGCCGGTAGAGGTTGGACAGTCCCTGCCGCGAAACGTAGCTCCACGACTGCGGAAAAAATCTTCGCAGCAGCCACATCAGCAAACGCGAAATACCTGCCAGCACCAGGAAGGCGATGGCGATCGCGCTCAAAAAGACGATCGTCTGCCGCCAGTCGTCGAGCTGGATGTAAATAAAAATGAAAATGAAGGCGATGATAGCGGCATACACGAGCCATTTCAATGGATCTCTCAGCGGTTTCGTGTGCTGAAACGACAGTCGCAGTGTGTTGAGTGGTGATATTTTCCTGATGGAAACCAGTGGCAGGCAGGCGAAGAGCACCGAGATGATGATGCCTAATAATATGCCTTGTCCTATGGATGGCCACGAAACATCTGTGATGATTTCGAAAGGTATCAGGTCCTTCAGGAGGCGTGGCAGGAATTGCTGTATGACTGTTCCCAGCGCCGCGCCAACAACGGAACACAAGATCCCGATAACCACTATTTGGATGAGAAAGATTAAGAATGCCTGCTTTGAAGAAGCGCCGATACATCGCAGCACGGCGATCATGCCTATTTTTTCGCGCACATAAATGTGGATCGAGCTGGCAACGCCGATGCATCCTAAGAGTAAGGCGATAAAACCTACCAGTTCGAGATAGTAGGTCAGGTCTTCGAACGCCCGGCCGGTGTCGCGCTTCTGTGATTCTATGGTTTCATGGTAATAGCCGCTGGCGTCGAGCTGTGGATCAATTTTGTCGACGAGCAGTTCGGGATCGATAGATTTCCTCAGTTGAATAAAATACTTGTAATTGATGCGGCTGCCTTTTTGCAGCAATCCCGTTTCCTCGAGGTACCTGAGTGGTATGTAAACCACGGGCGCAATTGATGCCGATAATCCTGTTTGCCCGGGTGCTTTTTGCAGGCTTCCTGCTATGACAAAACTTAATTCGCCCACACGAACCGAATCGCCGGTTTTGGCATTGTATTGCAGCATCAGTGTTTTATCGATAAGCGCAGCACGATGGTTGCGAAACGTTTGTGCCGCACTTGCCGGAGTCGTTTCCAGCTTGCCGTAGTAGGGAAATGCACCTTCGAGCGCGCGGACCTGAATCAGCCTTGTGCCTGTTTTGAAATAGATCATGGAGGCGAAGCTTCGCTGTTCGGAGCGTTGTATGCCAACGGAGTCCATGATGTGCTGAATGTTTTCGGGCGCCGCACGGTTTCCCGAAAGTTCAAGGTCGGCGCCGAGCAGGGTGGCCGCCTGTGCATCTACGTTCTTGTAAAGATTATCGCTTAATGAATAGATGGCAACGAGTGCAGCTATGCCGAGAATAACGGATGAACCGAAAAGCAACAGGCGTGACCGGTTGCGCCGGCTGTCGCGCCATGCCATCCTCATCAGCCACTTCCAGTTGGCGAAACTTTTATTCTCCTGCATGTGCACGCGTTTTTTCATCGCTGATAATTCTTCCTCCCTTCAGCCGCAGGATGCGGTGCGTTTGTGCTGCCAGTTCCAAATTGTGCGTTACTAATATTAACGTGGTGCCCGCTTCCCTGTTAAGATCGAACAGCAAGTGAACAACGTTATTGCTGGCTTCTTCATCCAGGTTTCCTGTGGGTTCGTCGGCAAAGAGTATGCGCGGCCTGGTGGAGAAGGCTCTTGCCATGGACACTCTTTGCTGTTCGCCGCCGCTGAGTTGCACGGGGTAGTGGTCGGCACGGGCCGCAAGGCCTACTTTGCCGAGCAGGTCGAGCGCCCTGCCGCGGATATTTTTTTCGCGCCGCAGCTCGAGGGGCACCATCACGTTTTCGATGGCGGTGAGTGTGGGCAGGAGCTGGAAGTTTTGAAAGATGAACCCTACATATTGATTGCGCACCTGTGCGCGCTGGTCTTCGTTTAAATCGTTCAACCGTATGTTGTTGAGTTCAACGGTTCCGGAAGAGGCGCGGTCCAGTCCTGCGCATAGGCCGAGCAGTGTGGTTTTGCCGCTGCCCGAGGGTCCCACTATCGACATTGTCTCCCCGGAATGCACGGAGAAATTTATGTTTTCGAGTACTGTAAGTGTATGGTCGCCGTCGCCGTAACGCTTCGTCAATTCATTTACGCTGAGTATTGTTTCCATTTCTGTCATTATCCGTTAAATTTATGCCATAGCAAGCTTAAAG
>CBIGXK010000292.1:0-5320 GCA_966193805.1 uncultured bacterium
ACGGCACCGATTTCGCCGAAAAGATGTTCACCGAAAAGAAGGGAAATGTTGTGGTGCTGGCAGGCAACAACAGGCAAAAAACTGAATTCATCCGGCGGTCTGTTGACTCGGGATTGAACGTGCTTGCCGACAAGCCCATGGCCATCAATGCTGCCGACTTCGAACTGCTGAAACAATCGTTCACTGAGGCAGAAAAGAAGAATGTGCTGCTGTATGATATCATGACCGAGCGTTCGGAGATCACCAACATCCTGCAGCGTGCTCTTGCTGCAGATACCAGCCTGTTTGGTGAATTGAAAGAAGGAACCGAAGAGAATCCGGCGGTGAACTTCGAAAGCGTTCACTATTTCTTCAAGCAGGTATCCGGCAAGGACCTGGTGAGGCCAGTGTGGTTCTTTGATGCGGAGCAGGAAGGAGAAGCCGTTGCCGATGTGGGCACGCACCTGGTAGACCTCGTGCAATGGGAGTGCTTTCCCAACAGGGCCATCGATTATAATAAAGATGTAAAAATTATTTCATCGAGACTTTGGCCTACACCGCTCACGCCGGAGCAGTTTACGAAGGTAACCGGCGTCGACAGTTTTCCCGCATTCCTGCAAAAGGATATTAAGAACGGAAAGCTGAACACACATGCAAACGGTGAAATCAATTACACCATCGATGGGAAGCACATCAGGGTGGCGGCAAAGTGGAACTTCCAGGCGGAAGAAGGCGGTGACACGCATTATGCGATGCTTGACGGCACAAAGGCAACACTGACGGTACAGCAGCGCAAAGAAGATGGTTTTCATCCAACACTGTACATCAACGCAGCAAAAGGAAGAGGCAAGAAAGAATTTGATTCGGCGGTACAGCAGGCCATTGCAAAAATAGTTGAGCAATATCCCGGAGTGAACACAGAACGCTCGGGGGATGGATACAAAGTAATTATTCCGGAACAATATAAAGTTGGACATGAGGCGCATTTCTCCCAGGTGATGGAGCGCTATTTGGACTACCTGCAGAACCATAACATGCCCGAGTGGGAGGTTCCCTGCATGCTTGCCAAATACTACATCACTACCAGGGGAGTGGAGATGGCATCAGACAAATAAATACTGGTAAAAGCGGATTCCTTTCCGACCGGTTTATTGACATCCAATAGGCCGGGGGCCATTGTCTTGCCTAAACTGTCCGGAATAATGAGCAACCTTATTAAAAGTTATTTGATGAATGACCATGTTTTCGATTTAACGGGTAAAACAGTTTTGGTAACCGGGGGAGGCACCGGCCTGGGGCTGGGTATTGCCAGAACACTGATTGATGCCGGCGGTAAGGTGATCATATTAGGAAGAAGGGAAGATGTATTGAAAAAAGCCTGCAATAAACTGGGCGGACAATCATCCTACAAAGTGTTTGACCTGTCGCGTATAGAGAACATTCCCGGTTTGGTGAACGACCTGGAAAAAGAAGCTGGCCCCGTCGATATCCTGGTGAACAACGCAGGTATCCATTTAAAAAAAGATGCGCTGATGGTCACCGACGAAGAATTTGAAAAAATGATACGCATTAACCAGCAGGCCGTGTTTTCGCTCTCGCGTGAACTTTCTAAAAAGATGGGTCAGCGCAGATCGGGCTGCATTATTATGATCAGTTCAATGGCTTCGCGGTACGGCATACCGAAGGTGGTTGCCTATACCGCCGCAAAATCGGCAATTGAAGGGATGACGCGCGCGTTGGCAGTGGAGCTGTCGCCGATAGGCATAAGGGTTAACTGCATTGCGCCCGGCTTTATTAAAACGGAGATGTCGGCAAATGCTTTTGATGGTGACACTGAACGGAAGAATAAAGTTTTATCGAGAACGCCGATGGGCTTTCTCGGGTCGCCGGACGATGTTGGTTATGCGGTAGTATATCTCTCATCGAAAGCGGCGAAATATGTAACGGGTGTGGTGTTGCCGATCGATGGTGGGAACTCGATAGGCTTCTGACGCCCGTTTGCCTATCCTATGAAAACTTTTTCGCGTGAATTATTTCTTGCCATATTAAAAACGATATCATGCAAACGCGTATATCAATGCCAAACGTAATACTGCCTTTATGTATTACCGTAGTGATGCTGCTTCCTTCTTTTGTGAATGCACAGTTTGTGGTGAAGGGGAAGATTACGGACCAATTGAACAATGAACCGCTTGCGGGTGTGACCGTCACCTTAAAGGGAACGGAACGAGCCACATCAACAAACGCCACCGGCGACTACACCATCTCTCTTCCAACAGGAAAGGGAAGGCTTGTATTCAGCAACGTGGGTTATTCGAACCAGGAGGTTGCCGTCGGCAACAAACATGAGGTGAATGTAAAACTGGAGGGTGTGACCACCAGCCTGAACGAAGTAGTTGTAGTGGGTTATGGAACGCAGCGGAAAAGAGATCTCACCGGCGCGGTGTCGCAGGTGAAAGCCACGCAACTGGAGAATGAGAATCCCGGCAATGTGCAGGATGTGCTGCGGGGAAATGTTCCGGGCCTGAACATTTCGCAGATCAACTCTGCATCGGCAAAAGGTGGCGGCGACCTGCTGGTGAGGGGAAAATCCTCTATTAAAGCCGGCACCTCGCCGTTGATCGTGCTGGATGGAGTGATCTACAACGGCCAGTTGAGTGACATCAACCCTAACGACATCAGCACCATCGATGTGCTGAAAGATGCAAGCTCCGCTGCGGTGTTCGGTGCGAAGTCTGCTAATGGCGTGGTGTTGATCACTACTAAAAAAGGCAGGACGGGAAAGCCGCAGATCACGTTGAATTCAAACGTGGGCTACGGCGAACTGGCGATGAACGAGCCACTATATGACGGACCGGGATTTGTGGCGTGGCGCTCGGATGTGCAGAATAGCCGTTTCGTGAATCATTCTCCCTATGAATATAACGACCCGCGTACGCTTCCTTCAGCTATTTCGGTTGATGAGTGGCTCGCATACGATGGGTCCGAAGGCGATCCAGTTGAAGTATGGCTCACGAGGTTAGGTTTGAAACCCGTGGAAATAGAAAACTACAAGGCAGGTAAAACTGTTAACTGGTACGACCTGATGTTTCACAAAGGATTCCGGCAGGATCATACCGTCAGCCTTTCCGGGAAAAAGGACGACATATCTTATTACATGTCGGTTGGCTACACCAGGAATGAAGGGATTATCGTTGGTGATGAATATTCTACGATCAGGACGAGGCTGAACCTGGAAGGGGAGGTGGCAAAATATTTAACCGTTGGCATGAACATGCAATTTGCCGATCGTGACGAAAGTTCGGTGCCGGTTGACTGGGGACAGATGGTGAACGCTTCGCCTTATGGTAAGATATACAATGACGACACCACTACGCTAAGAGACAGTCCCAACGACGACATTGGCAACAATGCCAACCCGTTTCGCGACAATGTGTACACGAACCGGCTTGAAAAAACGAATACTTTATTCGGAACACTGTATGCGAAAGGTGATTTGCCGGCAGGATTTTCGTACCAGGTGAATTACACGCCGCGTTTCGATTTTTACCGTTATTTCAATGGCGTATCTGCAAATCACCCCACCTACCGCTTACGCGGCGGCATTGCCACGCGCACCGACAGGACGATTTACGATTGGCAGATAGATAACATCATCAGGTGGAACAAAACATTTGGTGAACATTCCTTCAACGTGACGCTGCTTGCGAATGCGGAAAAATACCAGTCGTGGGAAACAAAGGTCACCAACGAAGGCTTCCTGCCGAGTGACAATCTCAGTTATCATAATATCGGGGCAGGCACCAATCCCATTGTGTCGAGCGACGACCAGGTGAGTACCGGCAATGCGCTGATGGCGCGGCTCAATTATGCATTGAAGGACCGCTACCTCGTTACACTTTCATACAGGCGCGATGGTTATTCGGCATTCGGCCAGCGCAATCCAACAGCCGACTTCCCCGCTGCCGCACTGGCGTGGGTGTTCAGTAATGAAAAATTTATGGAGAACGCCACCTGGCTGAACGCTGGCAAGCTGCGCGTTTCATGGGGTGTGAATGGTAACCGCGACATCGACCGCTACCTCGCCTTGTCGGATCTGACTACCGGTAAATACCAATATGTTACTCCCGCGGGCGACCTGGTGCTTGTTTCGCAGCTATGGGTAAACCGTATGAGCAATCCAAACCTGAAATGGGAAAGGACGACATCATACAATGTGGGTTTTGATTTTTCGGTGCTGAACAGCAGGCTCGATGGCTCCGTCGATGTGTACAAAAAATCGACGAGCGATTTACTCATCCTCCGTTCATTGCCCACGGCGATCGGCTTCGACGAGGTGATGGCTAATCTTGGCGAAGTGCAAAACAAAGGCATAGAGATCAACCTGCGCAGCACGAATATCGATCACGATAATTTTTCATGGCGCACAAATGCGAGCTTCTGGCTCAACAGGAACAAGATCGTTCACCTGTACGGTCCGGTGAATGTGCGCGACGAAGAGGGAAAAGTGATCGGGCAGGTGGAAAAAGATGATTTGGATAACAAATGGTTCATTGGCCATGATCTCAATGAAATATGGGATCAGCGCGTACAGGGAATTTGGCAGTCGAACGAAGCTGATCAGGCGAGTGAATACGGTGTTTTTCCCGGCGACTTCAAAGTGCAGGATGTTGACGGCGATAAGAAATATTCCGATGCCGACAGGCAGTTCCTCGGCTTTACCACTCCGCGTTTTCAATGGACGTTGAGGAACGAGTTCACGCTGTTCAAAAATTTTGATTTCTCGTTTATGCTGTATTCTTCATTGGGACAAAAGGCGTCATACAATGAAGCCAAGAACAACAGGGGTTTCCAGGACAGGCAGAACTCTTACAAGTTTCCTTACTGGACGCCGGAAAACCCCATCAATGATTATGCGAGATTATATTCCAGCAACGGAGGCGCAACCTTCAGCGTTTACAGGAATTCTTCTTTCATACGACTGAACAACGTGTCACTTGCATACACCCTTCCCGCACGGATAGTGGAGAAGGCAACGCTTGAAAGCATGAAAGTGTACGTCAACGTAACCAATGCCGCAATGTTTGCTCCAGACTGGGATTACTGGGATCCTGAATTCAGGAACCGGAACAGCAGCGGAGACATTTCTACAGCTATCCCTCCCCGTTACTATTCATTGGGCGTGAACGTTATATTCTAAACTTCCGCAATAAAAATTGTGCAGATGAAAAAGTCATTCAGTCATACGATATTTTTTTCCATTGCCATTGCCGGGATGCTGGTATTCCCTGCATGCAAAAAAGATTTTCTGAAGCCAAAGCCGCTTTCTTTCTTTTCGCCC
>CBIGXK010000293.1:0-5308 GCA_966193805.1 uncultured bacterium
TAATAATTCTTTTTTTCGCTATTCGTCAATATTTCAATAACGGCACCGGATGCAGCCGTAAGGTACTGTTCTAAATTATTTGTTTCCTCACTATAAACCGGCGTAAGCAAGCCGTAAGGTGCTTCTTCCAGTTTGTGGGCTGTCGTGGACACTGGTGTATCGGGGCTCAAAATTTCCCGCGGCCCCGATGTGCAGTCGGATGAAATGATGGGAAGCCCCGAGGCCATCGCCTCGATGATCACATTTGGAAAGCCTTCGTACACCGACGACTTGATGAAAACAGCAGCTTTTTTCAAATAGGGATAAGGGTTAACCGTGAAGCCCGGCATATAGATGTCAAAACCTTTTTCGCCGATCGGTGATTGGGGTGTGTATACAGCCAGGCCGCTTTGGTCCGCCTCTTCCTTAATTTTAACATCCATCGGCCCTTCTCCAAGTATTACCAGCCTTGCCCCCGGCACCGTTTCCTGCACTCTTTTCAGCACCTTTGGCAAGAGCCATTGTGCTTTCGGGTACGTGATACGGCCCACATTGATAATGACCGGGTGACTATTTAATACTTTCTCTATTTCCGGATCAACATATCCCTGCTGCTTTTCTTCAATAATCTTTTGATCAATGAAATTATAGATGATGGAAATTTTATTTTCCGGTACGCCGAAGTTATTGACAAGGTCTGTTTTTATCAGTTCCGAGGGCGCAATGATCGCGTTTGCTCTCCTGTATAGAAATCTTATCACATTCTTGAAAATCAGCAGTCTGCGATGATCCAGGAACTCTTTGCTCAGGTAGCTTCTTACGCTCAACACGGTTTTCTCGTTATAGCGCGACAGGATGTTCGCGATATTCGATGCCTCCATGAAACTGATGCAAACGGCAATTTTTTTCTCTTTCTTTATTCTCTTCAGTTTTCGAAACAGCACCAGCGACCGATAGGTTCTTTTGAAAAAATTGTTGTTGTGCGTATCGGCTGAGAACGGGAGACTAATTTTGATGAGTTCGCCTGCAAAGGGAAAAACGATTTTATCGATGTCGTTGTAGATGGCCAATGCAACATTGTAGTCGCCTTGCAGCTGAATACTGAGGTTGGCGATTACCTTTTGCGCACCGCCGCCATGCATTTGGTTCACCAGCAATAAAATATTTTTCTTCGTCAATCCCTTTCAAGTATTTGATTGTACAAGCCGATATATTTTAGCGCAACTGTTTCTATGTTGCATTTTTCTTTTACGCTCTCGTAAGCTTTTTTACCCATCGCTACAGCCCGCTCGGGATCGCGCAACATGGTTATAATTGCCTCTGCGAGTTTGCCGCTGTCTGCGGAAGGCACCAGCAGGCCGGATTCGTTGTGCGTAACGAGGTCCTGGCTTCCTGAAACGTCTGTTGCCACCACCGGCATCGCGCACATCATCGCTTCCATCAGTGCGTTCGACATTCCTTCCCTTCTGGACGGGAGCACAAAGATATCTGCACCAAGCAGTAGCTGCCTTACATTCTGCTGCTTGCCCATAAACTTTACCGACGAGCCGATCCCTTTGGCATCGACGTAGGCCCGATAGGCATGCAAGTCGCCGTTGCCCACGATTTGCAACGTTGCCTCGCTATATTGTTCAACAACCGTTCTCCATGCTTTCAATAATATGTCGATGCCTTTGGCGGGCTGTTGGGTGAGATTGCCGACAAAAATGACGCGCTGCCCCCATACTTTATTTGCATCGGGGCGTGGTTCTATTTGAATACCGTTCGGTATTGTGGTAATACGGTCTGGCGGCACGCCGGCCTTCAGGTAATTTTCTTTAATCATGCCGGTCATTGCCACGCAATGGGCATAACCTGCGATATCTTTCTGCTTCTTTGCGCCGCGCGGATATCGTAGGATATTGGAAATCCCGTTCATCGTTGAATCTTTTATCACGACGGGTTTGTTCAGCAGTTTTCCAATTCTCACGCCAACAAACGCAGGCCACTCCATCATGTGTACGTGGATAATGTCAAATTGCTTTCGCCGCAGCCATAGGTAAATCAGGCAATTAAAATAGAATAATTGGTAGCGCAGGATCATCGCGACGCCCACCTTGCCTGTTACCTGGTTGGTTACCTCCCTGCTGTCGTCGTAATCAATCTTAACAGCTTTGGGTGCATCGGCTTTTTTTCTGACAAGCAGCGAAGGCAAATCTGTTATCAAATTGAGTAGCGACCTGATCCTGGTAAAAGGTATTCCCCCGTACACACCGTTCTTTCGGTGCCACAGTTTTCCCCAGGTGATGACTTTCGTTTGAATGCCCGCAGCATTCAACGACGCAACGAGTTTCGTTCCCTGCACTTCGGCGCCTCCCATTGGCATTGGTGGCAGGCTGTAAAGCAGCATAAGTATTCTCGGTGAACTTTCGTTTATGGATGTCATATTGCCCGGATAACTCAATGCTGTCTATGCCGTTTTGATTGATGTTTAAATCTTATTTTTTTGGGAGGCGTAAAGATAATGTACTTTTCTTCAGGATAATTGGCCCGCCATCCTGTCAAACTGTTGTTTCCAGAGCGTGAGACTAAAAAGATACCATACTTCCACATCCTGCTTGCGCTTGTCGTCGTAAAAGTCTTTTACCAGCGAAAGAAAAGGCTTCGGGTCCAGGCCAAGACTGGCGAGCGCTTCGGGCTTCACGGTTTGCATAACCAGTTCTTTCCACTGTTCCCTGAGCCATTTTTTCCTGGGAAAGTTGAATCCCTTCTTTGCCCTGTGAACATTATAATGCGGAGCCAGATCGAGAAGCAGGTTTTTCAAAATCGCCTTGTTTCTGAACCGGTCATTTGACTTTTCGCCAAAGTCGAGGTTTAAAGCATAGTCAACGATCTTGTTGTCAAGGTAGGGAACCCTCACTTCAAGGCTGGCAGCCATGCTGGCGCGATCTACCTTGTAGAGCATTGCGTCGGCGAGATAAGTTTTGATATCAAGAACTGCGGGAAGGTCCTTTCTGCCTTTTATACGTTCTATGCCATCGGTAGCCCACATTTTTCGGTTGGTTATGGGCTCGCGCAGCACCGAGCGAAACCCGGGCATAAGAAAAGCATCAAAATGGCGGTCAACAGCATCGTTTCCAAATATCCGCTGAAATTTATTGCGCACACTGAACACGGGCACCATGGAGGAAGATGCGCTGATCATTCTGGAAAGAACAGGGTAGGTATTGTATTTTGTTATGTCTTCCCACTTGTTGTACCGTGGATAGCCCCAGAACAATTCGTCAGCACCGTCACCTGAAAGCGCTACCGTTACATGTTCGCGGGCCTTTTTTGAAATTGCCCAGTTAAGCAACGTGGCAGAGTCGCCGAAAGGCTCATCTACATATTTATAAAAGTCAGTAAGCTGATCGCGGATAAAATCAGGATGAACCTGCAAAAGATGCGTCTTCAGATGCGGGTTGCGGAATCCTTTAATAAAATCCAAAGCGTCGGCACTTTCGTTGGCAGCTGTTTTCTCCTGAAATGAAACAGTAAAAAAGTTTACATCTGCATCCTTTGCATGATATTTATTCACCAGCGCCGCCAGCAGCGATGAATCCACTCCGGAACTTAAAAACAAGCCCAGTGGCACGTCGGCATGCAGCTGGCGGTCGAGGCTGTCTTTAAGCAACAGTTCAAGCGAACCGGTTTCCACTTCGTCAGTATTCAACTGATCATAAGCATCCCAATACTCCTGCGGCAGCAGTCTCTCCGAAATGCGATCGATATTGCCTGCTATGAAATGTCCGGGCGGCAGTTTTGAAATACCTTTTACGATGGTAAACGGTGTGGGCACAAATTGCATCCACAAATACATCTTCACCGACTCCTGGTCAATTTCAGGTCGATGCCGGGACAGGCGCAATATCGAATGCAGTTCGGAACCAAAGCAAAATGAATTGTCTCTTATCGAATAATAGAGCGGCTTGATACCCAGCCGGTCTCTGGCCACGATAAATTTTCTTTCTTTTTTATCGAGCCAGAAAAAAGAAAACATGCCGTTAAGCCTAAGCAACGCTTTTTCTCCCCATTCCCTGAGGCAATAAAAAAGTACTTCAGTGTCGGAAGTTGTTCTGAACTTAATATTTTTCTTCCCGAGTTCTGCTTTTAGCTCGGTATAGTTGTATATTTCTCCGTTAAATGTCAAGAGGTACCGCTCATCTTCAAAAGGTTGGTCGGAGCGGTGATCGAGGTCTACAATGGCCAGGCGGTTGAAAAATAATGCATGAGTTCCATCGGTAACAGGTTGCAGTTGGTTGTTCATGATGCGAACGCCGCAACTATCCGGCCCTCGGAAAGCGACATTGGCCGCATACTTCCGTAGCTGGTCATTGTTGATATTTTTTCGACTGTTTAATATTCCTGCAAATCCGCACATATTGTCGTCATTTCAATCAGGTTAATTACCTAATTCGCTTTTTTGCCAATATAAACCAGGTGAGGAGGTTTATATGTTTTTTTCAGGAACTTAAGCAATGTATTTTTTAGCTTTTTAAGCAGCTTGCCACCCTCGTATTGCGCAAAGTCGGTGGCGCCGCAAAACACTGTTTCAAAGCCGTACTTGTTGATGATCTGGCTTACTGATTGCCCGGAAAAAGAGCGCACATGTTGTACCCTATGAAAAATCCCCCCACAGTCGGGACAGATAATTTTGTTTTGGTCAAGGTTTTCCTCGTTGGGTGTTGTGACCACAAATTTACCTCCCGGTTTTAGAATTCTATTCGCCTCGGCAATAGTAGGCAGAAGATAATCGTCTGTTAAATGCTCGATTGCCTCTATGAGAAATACTGTGTCGAATTCCCCATCTTTAAAAGTGGAAGGGAAGCCCTGCACCAGGAAGCAACCCTTAAAATTCGGCTTATCCCTGAATTGGGCGTTAACATTATTGACTGTTTCCTGCGAAAAATCGCAGGCGGCTACTTCCAGTCGTTCATTTTCCAGCAAGTAACCGGAAAAGTGTCCCTTTCCGATGCCGTAATCCAGTATTTTTCCTTCGATCTTAAAGAACTTTTCAACAAATGCAATTATACCCCTGCCCACCATTTTTGAGAACCAGGTGCCTTCAAGCGCCGCATTGTTGTTATAAAAGTCCCAAAATCTTTTAACCTTTTCATCGGTCCAGTCAATGTCGTGTACTTTATATTCCATTTTCATTTCGTTTATGGTAAACTATTCTCTCTTTAATAGGAAGAAAAAAATTATAAACGTATTTTGACACATCCTCATTTAACCGGAATAAATAATTCGCTCCAAGAAGCAGGCACCCATAAAACGCAACGGCGATCATGAGGATCAGCCACTCGTTCGC
>CBIGXK010000294.1:0-5272 GCA_966193805.1 uncultured bacterium
ATCCAGCCTCGATAAACCATACTACAAGGAAAAACTGAGCAAGGGCTGGCCGGGTTATAAACCCGAGGGCCCGCATTTCGAATTTAAGGTCATCAAGGCTGATGAATTTGAAAAAAGACTTAATGAACTTTTTGAAAAGGATCCATCGCTGAGAGTTCCTTATGCACCCACACAGGAGGGTGAGTGGTTCGGCCCATTGCTGAACTTCCTTTTACCGCTGCTCGTGATCGTGCTGATATGGATCATGCTCATGCGTAAAATGGGCGGCGGCGCTGCTGGCGGCAGCGGCCCGGGAGGTATTTTCAACATTGGCAAGTCGCGCGCCACACTATTCGACAAGGGCACCAAGGTAAATATCACTTTCTCGGATGTTGCCGGCCTCGACGAAGCGAAAGTAGAAGTGATGGAGATAGTGGACTTCCTCAAGAACCCTAAAAAATATACGGCCCTCGGCGGTAAAATTCCAAAGGGCGCATTGCTCGTGGGCCCTCCGGGTACGGGTAAAACGCTGCTGGCAAAAGCCATGGCCGGCGAGGCGCAGGTGCCGTTTTTCTCCATGTCGGGTTCCGACTTTGTCGAACTCTTCGTGGGTGTGGGCGCCAGCCGCGTAAGGGACCTGTTCAAGCAGGCGCGCGAAAAATCACCCTGTATCATCTTCATTGATGAAATAGACGCGATAGGCCGTGCCCGTGGCAAAAACGCCATCATGAGCAACGACGAAAGAGAGAGCACACTCAACCAACTGCTCGTGGAAATGGACGGCTTCAGCGGCGAAAGCGGAATTATCGTACTCGCGGCCACCAACAGGCCCGACGTGCTCGACTCCGCCCTGCTGAGACCCGGACGGTTCGACAGGCAAATCTCTATTGATAAACCCGACCTCAAAGGAAGGGAGCATATCTTCAAAGTTCACCTGAAACCGATCAAGATTTCGACGAAAGTGGACATCCACAAACTGGCCGAACAAACACCTGGCTTTGCCGGCGCAGATATCGCCAACATCTGTAACGAGGCGGCGCTTATTGCCGCAAGGAAAGGCAAGGAACATGTTGAGATGGAAGATTTTCAGGATGCGGTGGACAGGGTAATCGGAGGTTTGGAAAAGAAGAACAAGATCATTTCTCCCGACGAAAAAAGGATCATCGCCTATCACGAAGCGGGGCACGCCATCTGCGGATGGTACCTGGAACATGCTTATCCGCTCCTCAAAGTAACGATCGTGCCGAGAGGTGTTGCCGCGCTGGGATATGCGCAGTACACGCCGAAGGAACAATACCTGTACGACACCGACCAGTTGATGGACCAGATATGCATGACGCTGGGAGGAAGGGCCAGTGAAGAAATATTCTTTGGAAAAATATCGACAGGCGCGCAGAACGACCTGCAGCAGATCACCAGGACGGCCTACTCGATGGTAACCGTTTACGGAATGAACGCGAAAGTGGGTAACGTGAGCTTCTATGACCCTGCCAACGAGAACACTTTTACGAAGCCTTACTCGGAAGAAACGTCGAAGCTGATCGACCAGGAAGTAAGAAAGCTGATAGACGACGCTTACGAAAAAACGAAGGCGCTGTTGAGAGAGAAGAGCGAACAGCTTGTAATGCTTGCGGAAGAATTGCTGGTGAAAGAAGTATTGTTTCAGAGTGACGTGGAGAAACTGATCGGCAAGCGTCCGTTCCGCGAAACAAAAACGCTGGATGTGGACGATGAACACGAACATCATGAAAAAGGAGCTATCAGCGAAGGTGTTCCTCCCTACGACAGCAGCCTGACCAATCACCCGGCAACTTAAAAAGGATGCAAGTTTCAGCTTCAAAAGAAAACATACTCAAAAAAATAAGGAAGGCGTTGACACAATCAACGCCTCTTCCATTTCCGGCAAGCGAAGGCACATCGTCGGTTTACCAGCCCAGCCGCGAGGAACTGGAGGTGGAATTTGGTGAAAAGTTCTCTGCGCTGCTCGGCAAATTCATTTACTGCGCCAACGGCAAAGAGCTCGAAACCCAATTGGCGGCGGTGATCGCGCATAATAAATGGGAGAAGATATTTTATAAGCCCGAAGAAATGCAACCGGTGCTTCCGGCCTCGTTTCTCGAAAAACCGGTACACCCCGACCTTGCAAGTGCCCAAACGGCCATTACCACCTGCGAGGCCCTGGTGGCACGAACCGGCAGCATTATTCTCAGCTCTGCCCTTGCGGGCGGGCGTACAACAAGCGTGTATGCCGAAACACATATTTGCATCGCTTATACCAACCAGTTAGTGTACGACGTAAAAGACGGCCTCCAGTTGATAAAGGAACGTTATGCGGGCAAACTACCTTCACTCGTAACCTTTGCCACCGGCCCCAGCCGCACGGCCGACATCGAAAAAACGCTGGTTGTTGGTGTGCACGGACCGAAAGAAGTGTATGTGTTGTTGGTGGAGGGGGCGCAAGGCTAAATTGATCATGAAAAAAATCTATTTCCTTTCCGACTTTCACCTGGGTGCGCCCGATGCGCAGTCCAGCCTGAAGCGCGAAAAGCTTGTCATTGATTTTTTGGAAGAGATCCGTCATGATGCATCGGTGATCTTTATTGTGGGCGATATGTTCGACTTCTGGTACGAATACCGTAAGGTGGTGCCGAAGGGCCATGTGAGATTATTGGGCAAGCTTGCGGAGCTCACCGATTCCGGCATACAGGTTCACTTTTTTGTGGGCAACCACGACATGTGGATGAACGATTACTTCGAAAAAGAACTGAACATCAGGACCTACTTCGAACCGAAAAGCTTTGAGTTTGCCGGCAGGACGTTTCTGGTGGGCCACGGCGATGGCCTCGGACCGGGCGACCGCGGTTACAAAATGCTCAAAAAAGTATTTAGGAATCCCGTTTGCCAATGGCTGTTCGGCATATTCCCTCCTTATATCGGCATGGGCCTGGCCAATTATTTCAGCAGGAAGAGCCGCGAGGCCACGGGTAAGCACGAAGAAGTTTTTTTGGGCGAAGAGAATGAATGGCTCGTCACCTATTCGAAAGAGGTTCTTCAGCACACGCACTATGATTACCTCGTATTCGGCCACCGCCATCTTCCTATCGATATTTCACTGAATGGCGGCAGCAGGTATATCAACCTGGGCGACTGGATAAGATATTTTACGTATGCTGTTTTTGATGGGCAACATCTTACCCTGCATTCCCGTTATCCCGAGAACGAGTCAAAGATCGTTCGGCAATGATCAGGCGTTTACTTATTCTTTTTATTGGTTTTGCGGCGGTGTTTCATGCAAACGCCCAGGCCGACAGCATCTTTCATTTCGTGAAGGATTACCGCGGAGGCATAACCGATTTTTCGGTAGATAACCTGGGTAACCTTTACCTGGTATACCAAAGCGGCCAGCTAAAGAAATTAAAGCCCGAGGGCGATTCACTGGCCGTTTATAATAATATCCGCAAATCGGGAAGGCTCCACTCTATCGATGTCAGCAATCCCCTTAAGGTGCTGCTGTTTTACAAAGATTTCAGCACCATCGTTATACTTGACCGCTTTCTGAATGAGCGAACCACTCTCGACCTGCGCAGGCATAACCTTTCGCAGGTAAGGACCATCGGGCAGTCTTACGACAACAACATCTGGGTGTTCGACGAACTGGAGGTAAAACTCAAAAAGATCGGCGACGATGGCAGGCTCATCGACCAGTCCAATGATTTTAGATTGATATTTGATTCGGCGCCTTCTCCCTCGAAAATTATCGACCAGAATAAATTCGTTTATTTATATGATCCGGCGAAAGGTATTTACAGCTTCGACTATTACGGAGGGTTCAAGGGCAGGATACCGTTTACCGGCTGGTCAGACTTTAACGTGATCAACAATTCGATATTGGGGAGAGACAGCAACAACCTGTACCGTTATGATGCGGGGTCTCTTCAGTTGCAGCAATTCCCGGTTCCGTCGTTCATGAATGAAGCAGATAAGATCATGATAACACAGGGTAATGTTTACCTGCTGAAGGATGGTGTGATAATGGTATATTCGTTCAGGCCGCGGGCCGCTAATTAAAATCTGATGTCGCGTTTTTTTGACTTTGTTATTCTCGATAACACGCTTGGAACCTACCTGCTGATAACGGGGGTTATTTTATTGGCCGTTTCGTTAAAGAGATATATTTCCAGGGCCATCGCCTCACTGGTATTCCGGGTGGTGGTGCGCGTAGGACAGGATGTGGACAGAAAAAGTTTTATCAAACTCGTAACGCCGCCGCTCGAGAATTTTCTGGTGATCATGGTGGTCATGATCAGTCTCGAAAAATTACACTATCCCGAACTGTTAGACATTGCCGTTTACAAGGTGCGGCTGCACCGGGCGATCGATGTTATCGCGGTCATCGTGATCATTATTTCGTTTATCTGGCTGCTGCTGCGCATCATTGACTTTATTGCGATGGTATTGGAGCGAAAGGCGAATATCAGCGAGTCGCGCAACAACAACCAGCTCATCGTATTTTTTAAGGATTTCTTCAAGGTGATCCTTGTACTCATCGGTATCATCATGATACTTAAGTTCGGCTTCAGCTTCAAGGTATCCAGCCTTATTACCGGGCTAAGCCTTGCCGGTGCCGCCATTGCGCTGGCTACCCGGGAAAGCATAGAGAACCTCATCGCTTCGTTCATTATATTTTTCGACAGGCCTTTTTCAACCGGCGACCAGGTGAAGGTGCAGAACATTCAGGGCACGGTGGAGAAGATAGGCTTGAGAAGTACGCGGCTGCGAACAACGCAGAAAACTTACGTAACGGTGCCCAATAAGCAGATGGTGGATACCATTACCGACAACCTTACGCTGCAAACGCAGCGCAGGGCTTTTGTGCAATTGGAGATTGATGGGCGAACGCCGCACGAAAAAGTGAATCAATTGGTGCTGGGCATCCAGGAAATTATGCAGCACAGGAATGACAAAGTGGAAAATTACACCGTGTTTTTAGCCGACATCGTGAAAAACACGTACGTGATAACGGTGGAGTTTTTTACGGCAACGATACCCGTTGCTGATTTCAATGAGGTGAGGCAGTATGTGAATCTTTCGATTATGCAGTTGATGGAGAGAATGGATATCAGGCTGGGAGAAGTTAAAACTTAAAACTTAAAACTTAAAAGTTAAAACTGAAAGACGTTTCCGGCATAGCATTGTTTGAAGCCTGCTATAACGCAAGGAATCCAACATAGGTTTTTAGCTTTTAACTTTTAACTTTTTAAAGTGTCGCTTTAACCTCCAGTAAAAAACCCTT
>CBIGXK010000295.1:0-5239 GCA_966193805.1 uncultured bacterium
CTTTTTACTTTCCCCCGCTGGCGGGGGTGGCGCGGAGCGCCGGGGGTGGACCTTCGCCGTTTGCCCATTGCCGGTTGCCGCCTTCCGTGTCCCTCCTCCCGTCTCCCGGTTACTCTCCCAAATCTTCCCTGCACTCGTGGCCACTTTCTCTAACGTCTTTCCCGACTGTACCGACTTATCTTTTTTCGTAACATCGGCCTCCGTCGCGAATTTATCCCTGTGCTTAATGAGCAACCACGAATTCTCTCCCATGCCGTTCGTTTTCACGAGCGCAAACTCACCCTTCAGCTTTTTCCCTTCCAGCACAATTTTCACCGAACCCTGCTTCAGTTGCTTCAGCAAATGCTTCTCCTGCGATTTTTTATCGGGAAACACTTCAATGGGATGATAAGTACCCTCGTCCCAAACGATAACCGTTCCGGCGCCATAATTTCCTTTGGGTATAATGCCTTCAAAATCGCGGTAATCGTACGGATGATCCTCAACCATCATCGCCAGCCGCTTGTCGTCGGGATTCATCGAAGGGCCCTTGGGAACGGCCCAGCTTTTTAATACGCCTTCCATTTCCAGGCGGAAGTCGTAGTGCAGCCGGCTTGCATCGTGCTTTTGGACGACAAACGTCAGTTCTTTGACTTTGGATTTGCCCCCCGTAGGCTCCGGCGTTTCATGAAAAGAGCGTTTTTTTCTGTACTGGGTAAGTGCCATGCCGGCAATGGCTAAATTTTTGTGCCAAGCGCTTCGTCAACCAGGTACAGCACCGATTCATAATTAGCGCCAACAGCATCCGTCATGGCCATTTCACAGGTTTTAGTGGAGGAATAATAGCCGTTTGCATCGCGATGGCCATTCCGCACCTCGTGCGCCTCGGGAGCCGCGGCCGAAGCTGTGAGCTCCGGGAAGAGGAAGCCCCTGTCGCCGGCCATGCCGCAACAGCCGGCCGATAACGGCACCACAGCACGATCAGCGAAGAACTTGGCCACGGCAACAAATTTTTTCCCGGTGCCCATCTTCTCGAGCGAACAAACGGGATGGAGCACCACATTGCTAATCTTATTTACCGACCCGGCGCGGGGCATGATCTCGTCATGCAAAAATTCGACGCTATCCATCATGACCATGGCATCATACTTTACCACGTTCTCCGGCGCCAGCGCGGCGCGGATATTCCGCAACGTGTAGGCGCAGGAGCTGACATCGGTTACTATCTTCCATTCGCCGTGCCGGGATGCCTCCCACAGCCGTTCAACAATATCGTTGGCCTTGTAGCGGTATGCAGCGGCAAATCCCTTGGAAGAAAATATCTGTCCGCAGCAGCTACCCTTAATATTTGGGGGAACGATAACACCGATACCCACCTTGCTGCAAACACTGGTAAACGTTTGCATCAAATCCTTTTTGCCATTACTTCCCGAGCCCATTACGCGTGTAATGCACGCAGGAAAATAAACAATGTGCCCGGCGGTTGACTGTACCGTTTTGGGCGATGCGGGCACCGTGCCCATGTGCTGCGACCATCGTGGAAAGGAAGGCGCCAGTTTCTTTATTGTGCCGGTTAACCGATACATGGTTTTACTGCCGAACAAGCGGTTTGTCATATTGCCGCTCCGCAGCGCCGCCTTAACGAAAAACTCCGTTGCCCGGAAATTCTTCGCAACGGTTAGGGCAACACGATTTTGGAAGGAGGAATGATTTTCCCTTCGCAGTCTCTTTACCAGGTCGCCGGTGTTGATGTCAACAGGGCACGCGGTGGCACAGAGCCCATCAACGGCACAGGTATCCAGCCCGTCATACTGATAGTCGTGCAACACCTCTTTATACCTCGTCTCATCGCCGGCATGCTTAAGGCGCTCTAGCTCCCGGCGCAGGACGATCCTTCTTCGCGGTGTTGTGGTAATATCCCTGCTCGGGCATCTGTGTTCACAATAGCCACATTCTATGCACCTGTCCACTTCCGCTTCCACCATGGGCAGCACCTTCATATTTTTGATGTGAAGGTTTTTGTCGTCGTTGATGATCACACCGGGGTTAAGGAGATTTTGCGGATCGATGCACGCTTTCAATTGCTGCATGATCTGGTAGGCATCACCACCCCATTCGGTTTCCACGAAAGGCGCCATATTTCTGCCGGTGCCATGCTCGGCCTTCAACGTGCCGTCGTATTTCTTCACCACCAGTTCTACCACTGCTCTCAAAAACCGGTCATAACGGTCAACCTCATGCGCTTCATTGAACGATTGCGTGATCACAAAATGAAGGTTGCCGTCTTTCGCATGACCGAAAATGATCGCGTTCGTGTAATCGAATTCAGCAAACAGCCGGTGAAGGTCTATAATGGCGTCGCCAAGTTTTTCGACCGGGAAGGCTATATCTTCCAATATCACAGTGGTACCGCTAACACGAACCGCTCCTACCGCGGGAAATAATCCCTTCCTCACCTTCCACAAGAAAGCCTGTTCATCGGCGTCGGTGGTAAAAACGGGAGGGAACAAAAGCGACGAGTTGTTTAGCGATTGCATGAACCGGTTCACCTTGTCATCGCGTGCGGGTATGTCGTTATCCTGGAACTCCACGAGCAGGGCCGCAGCATGGGGAGGAAGTGTTTTTACGACGGCGGGCATGCCCGGAAAAAGTTCGACGGAACGTAATGATGCGCGGTCCATCAATTCCACTGCCTCGGCGCCTGCATGCTTCAGTGGCACGATGGCAGCACAAGCGGATCCAATGTCCGGAAAATACAGTAGCGCGGTAGATTTATAGGGATAGTCGGGAACCGTTTCCATTACTGCCTCGGCAATAAATGCGAGCGTACCCTCGGCGCCAATCAGCAGCCTGCACAAAATGTCGAGTGGGTGCTCATGATCGATAAATGCATTGAGCGAATAGCCGACGGTATTTTTGGTGACATATTTCTTCCTGATCCTTTCAAACAAGACAGGAGTGGAAAGAATAGCTGTCCTCAGCGATGTTAGCTGCTGAAAAATTCCGGGACATTCCTTTTCAAACCTTTTGAAATCGTCAACATGCTCATTGGTGAAGGTTTTCCCATCGGGCAGAATGAAACGAATGAATTTAGTGGTGTGATAGGAATTGTAGGTAACACCGCAGCACATGCCGCTGGAGTTATTGGACAAAATTCCGCCCATCATGGCGGCGCTGATACTGGACGGGTCGGGACCGATTTTTCTGCTGAACTTTTTCAGCCACGCGTTTACCATCGCGCCGGTGATACCCGGCTGTACGCGCACGAGTCCGCCGTCGTCGGAAACGGAGAGTTTGTTCCAGTACTGGCTAAGGTCCACAAGTATGCCGTCGGTGATGGATTGACCCGAAAGGCTGGTGCCACCGGTCCGGAACACCAATGGTATTTTATGCTGATGAGAGAAAGCAAAAAGCTGAACGACCTCCTCTTCTGAAACCGGTTTAACGACGGCCTTTGGAAGCAGGAAATAAAATCCTGCATCAGCACCATAGGAAACGAGGTCGATATATCTTGTTTTGATGCGCCCGGCAGGAAGTATTTTCAACAAGCCGGTTTCGATGCTGTTATCTTTCATTCTTTGCACCCGTCACGGTCCGTTAGTTATTGAGTTTCGTGAAGCCGCCGTCGATGGGATAATCGCAGCCGGTAAGGAAAGATGCTTCATCGGAACAAAGGTACAGGGCAAGGTATGCAATTTCCTGCGGGCGCCCCATCCTTCCGATGGGCTGTGTGGCCGATAATTTTTTAAACATTTCGTCTTCTTTTCCGGGGTAATTTTTTGCGATGAAGCCATCCACGAACGGCGTGTGCACGCGTGCCGGGGAAATGCAGTTGCAGCGAATATTGTACCTGAGATAATCTTTGGCAACAGAAAGTGTCATCCCCACCACGGCGCCTTTCGTCATGGAATAAGCAAAGCGGTCGGGTATGCCTACCGTTGAAGCAATGGAAGCGAGGTTGAGGATGGAGCCGCCTTTGCTTTTCATGAAAGGGATCACTGCTTTCGTTGCGTTGTAAACGCCTTTTATGTTGACGGAATACAGCCGGTCGAAATCTGCTTCGGTAGTGGTTTCGACGGTACCTACATGCGCGATGCCGGCGTTGTTGATAAGGATATCAACCGAAGATTGCGCTTCCTGTACGCGGTTGATGGCGCTCCCTGTTTCAGCCTGCGAGGCGACATTGCATTTGATAAATGTTCCTTCGTTGCCATTGGCTTTTATTTCGGCAATGGTTTGCGACGCTCCGTTTTCGTCGAGGTCGAGTACATATACATTTGCGCCCTGTTTTGCGAATACTATGGCCATTGCTTTTCCGATACCGCTTCCCCCGCCGGTGATGATTGCTGTTTTGCCAGTAAGATCGAACATGATTATGAGTTAAAAGTTATAAGTTAAAACTTAAAAGTTAAAAGTGAAATTCGGTTTAGTTCGATGGTTCTAATGGTCATGAAATTAATGATGTTTGGCTTAATGGGCACCTGAAATCATAAAAGCGAAATACATCGTCAGCCAGTTTTAACTTTTAACTTTTAGATTCCTAAAAAGGAGACGGGCTGATCGATGTCCATCCTCCGTCAACGACCAAACTCTGGCCCGTGATGTGCCGTGCCTTTCCTGAGACAAGAAACAGCATTGCACTTGCAATATCGTGTGTGGAGGCTGGTCTGCCCATGGGTGTAAGCTGCGACCAGGTGGCTGCATAGCCGGGGTCGTCGAGTGTTCGCTCTGTAAGTGTGGCCCCGGGTGCAACGGTGTTGACCGTTATATTATGCTGTGAAAGTTCGATGACCAGATTTTTTGCGAGCATTTCCAATGCGGCTTTTGTCATGCCATAGGCTGCCAGTTGTTTGTGCGCCTGGTGGCCGGTAACGGACGAAGTAAAGAGAATAGAGCCGCCGGTGGCTTGCTTGATCATTTGCTTTGCCGCCGTTTGCGCGAGAAAGAACGAGCCGCCGAGGTTTACGTTCATCACCCTGTAAAAAGATTCAGGGGGATAATTGAGGAATTCACCGAATAACGTGATACCCGCGTTTGCGATGACGACGTCGAGGTGACCGAATTCTTCTACTGCCGCCTGGACGAGGAGTTTTATGGCGTTGATGTCGGCGGTGTCGCCCGCAACGGAAATGCATTTTCCGTTTTCTGCTTTTATTGCTGCGGCTGCTTTTTCGGAGTGGTCGGTGTCGATGTCGTTTAGTATGACGGAGGCGCCTGCGGCGCAGAGTTGGCGGCACACTTCGAAACCAATTCCCTGGCC
>CBIGXK010000296.1:0-5235 GCA_966193805.1 uncultured bacterium
CAGTACAAATATATGCACTTGTTTAGTACTATGCAAAACAAAGTACTATATTTTCTGAAAATATTTTACAAAAAAGCCGGAAGGGATGCTTCCGGCTTGCCAGCATTTTATCTAAGCAATTAAAAATCAGCGCTTTTGGGTGTGCGTGGAAACGGAATAACGTCGCGGATATTGGTCATGCCGGTTACAAACTGCACCATCCTTTCGAAGCCGAGGCCGAAGCCGGCATGCGGAACGGAGCCAAAACGACGGGTGTCGAGGTACCACCACAGCTCTTCTGCCGGTATGTTCAGTGCGGCCATGCGATCCTGCAGTTTTTCGAGTCTTTCTTCGCGCTGCGATCCGCCTACAATTTCGCCGATGCCGGGCGCCAGGATGTCCATTGCGGCCACTGTTTTGCCATCGTCATTGAGCCTCATGTAGAAGGACTTTATCGCGGCGGGGTACCCTGTTACGATCACAGGTTTCCCGAAATGCTTCTCCACCAGGTAACGTTCGTGCTCACTTTGAAGATCGTTGCCCCACTTTACCTCATACTGAAACTTTTTCTTTTTATATGCAGGCGATTCGAGGAGGATATTGATCGCATCTGTGTAGGTGATCCTTTCAAATTGGTTGTTGAGCACCATTTCGAGTTTCTGGATCAGCCCGAGTTCGCTGCGTTGCTGCTGCGGCAGCTTCGACTCTTCCTTTTGGAGGCGCTGCGCAAGGAAGTCGAGATCCTGGCGGTTGTTCTCCATCACATACTTAATGATGTATTTGATGAACTCTTCGGCCAGGTCCATATTGTCTTCGATGTCATAAAACGCCATCTCCGGCTCTATCATCCAGAATTCGGCGAGGTGACGGGTGGTATTGGAATTTTCGGCCCTGAAGGTGGGTCCGAATGTGTAGATGTCGCTGAAGGCCATTGCCGCCAGTTCGCCTTCGAGCTGCCCGCTCACCGTGAGGTTGGTGGACCTTCCGAAGAAATCCTGGCTGAAATCGACCTTTCCCTGCTCTGTTTTCGGTGGATTGTCGAACGGAAGCGTGGTTACGCGAAACATTTCCCCGGCACCTTCCGCGTCGCTTGCGGTGATCACGGGTGTGTGCATGTAGAGAAAGCCTTTGCTATTGAAGAACTGGTGAACGGCAAACGCCAGGGCGTGCCTTACGCGGAACACGGCGCCAAAGGTGTTGGTGCGAAAACGCAGGTGGGCGATCTCGCGCAGAAATTCGAGGCTGTGCTCTTTCGGCTGCAGCGGGTATTTTTCCGGGTCGCTGTCGCCAAGCACCTCTATGTTTGCTGCCTTTACTTCGAGTTGCTGCCCCTTTCCGAGAGAAGGCACCACCGTGCCGCTCACCCTGAGCGACGCACCGGTGGTGATGCGTTTCAGCCTGCTATCGTCGAGGAGACCAAGTTCGGCCACTACCTGCAGGTTTGTGTTCGTTGAGCCGTCATTAAGGGCAATGAATTGGTTATTGCGGAAGGTGCGTACCCATCCCATAACAATAACATCCTGGTTTTGAGGAGACCAGGATAGCAATTCTTTAATTTTTACCCTTTTGTTGAACATAGCTTTGTGTTAAAGAGCGCAAAGATAATAAGCGGAGAGCCTTTTTTCCCAATTCGTAACAATGGTGCGCCGCTAAAGAGATAATTTTGCGTATAGTGTCAGTGAGAACGATTCAAATAGCACTGGTAGGAAACCCTAACAGCGGAAAAAGTTCACTTTTCAACACCCTTACGGGTCTCAATCAGAAAGTAGGGAATTTTCCCGGAGTCACGGTCGATAAAAGAGCAGGCACCTCCGCTATTGGAGCCCAATTGAATGCGCTTGTCGTCGATCTTCCGGGAACCTATAGCCTGTACCCGCGACGGGAGGATGAATGGGTGGCTTACCGCGTGCTCATGCAGCAGGATAAGCAGATAAGTCCTGAAATGCTGATACTGGTGGCAGATGCCAGCAACCTCAAAAGAAACCTTCTCTTCGTATCGCAGATCATCGATCTGAAAATACCCGTTGTAGTGGCGCTCACTATGATGGACATTGCCCGCCAGAAGGAGATCGTTGTAGACATCCGCGAACTCGAACGCGAACTGGGCGTACCCGTCATTGCTGTCAATCCCCGCAAAAACAAAGGCATTGCGCAACTGAAAAAAACAATTGAACAAACGGCGAACCACCTGTATAAGGCGCCGGTCCGGGATTTTATCGATAACGAGGCCCTGGCAACAAACGCCATCGGCAATGTGAAGAAGCTGCTGCCGCACCTGAGCGATTACAAAGCAATACATTACCTCATCAACCACGAATCTTTCCACCTCGACGGTGACATGCAGGTGAGAATAGAAAGCATTGAGGAGGAGCACCGCTTCAACCACACCAAGGTTCAGGCAGAAGAGATCGTGCAGCGTTACCAAAAGATCAATCACGTCATCAACCAGGCCATTTCCGAACCCAGTGTATTACAGAAAACGCTGTTTACGGAGAAGCTCGACAACATCTTGCTGCACCGGCGGTGGGGATACCTGATCCTTGTGGCAGTATTGTTTATTCTCTTTCAAAGTATCTTCTGGCTCGCCGAATATCCGATGACGCTCATCGAGTGGAGCTTCGCCAAAGGAGGCTCATGGCTGTCGAACGCGCTGCCCGCATCATGGTGGGCCGACCTCCTCGTTAATGGATTTATTGCCGGCATTGGCGGCATCGTCATTTTTGTGCCGCAAATCGTGATACTGTTTGGACTGATCAGCGTTCTCGAAGATTCGGGCTATATGGCCCGCATCAGCTTCCTAACGGACAAGCTCATGCGCAAAGTGGGACTTAACGGCAAGAGCGTGATGCCCATGATCAGCGGGTTCGCCTGCGCGGTGCCCGCCATCATGAGTGCAAGAAGTATCGAGAACAAAAAAGAAAGGCTGCTCACCATCCTGGTTACGCCGCTCATGAGCTGCAGCGCGCGGCTGCCGGTGTACACCATTTTGATCAGCCTCGTGATACCTAAAGTAATGTTTGCCGGATTTTTGGGCCTTCAGGGACTGGTGATGATGGCGCTGTATCTTTTGGGTGTGGTGATGGCATTGTTGATTGCGTACATCGCCCGGAATTTTATCAGGATAAAAGAGAAGAGTTATTTTATTCTCGAGCTGCCGATGTACCGTTCACCACGATGGAAAAATATTGCGGTAACGATGCTGGAAAAGGCAAAGATCTTCGTTTTCGAAGCGGGAAAGGTGATCATGGTGATAAGCCTCATCTTATGGGCGCTGAGCAGTTATGGGCCGAAGGAAAAAATGGATGCTGTGCACCAGCAATACGATATGATGGCCAGCCTCAATCCGCAAAATGCCGAACTGATCCAGAAAGAAAAGGGCACGGCGCTGCTCGAAAATTCATATGCGGGCATCATGGGCAAAGCAATAGAGCCGGTAATCAGGCCGCTTGGCTTTGACTGGAAAATCGGCATTGCCCTTATCACCTCATTTGCTGCGCGCGAAGTTTTTGTGGGCACGATGGCCACGTTGTACAGTGTTGAAGATGATGGAGAAGAAAGCATGATGCTGCGCGACAAAATGCAGCAGGCCACTTATTCGGACGGCACAAAAGTTTACACGCTCGCTTCGGGTCTTTCGCTCATGGTGTTTTATGTGTTTGCGATGCAATGCATGAGCACGCTGGCCATTGTGAAAAGAGAAACCCGCTCGTGGAAGTGGCCTATAATTCAGTTGGCGTACATGACGGGGTTGGCCTATTTGATGAGTTTTTTAGTGTATCAGCTTTTTAGTTAGCGTTCGCTGTCCACCCCCCACCCCCGCCAGCGGGGGATACTACAACACTCCCAACTCCTTCAGCACTTGTCGTAAATCTGCTGCATTGTTGAAATGAATCGTTTCAATTCCCATTTGTTTTGGAGCGGATAGATTCCGGTCGTTGTCGTCAATATACACCGCAGTGTGAGGATCAATATTAAACCTTCTCACCAGCAGTTGGTAAATCTCAGGAAAAGGCTTTCTCATCCGTTCTTCTCCTGATACCAGTCTTCCATCAAACCAATGCAAAAATTCAAAGCGTTCGAGGGCCACGGGAAAGGTTTCGGCGCTCCAATTGGTGAGCGCATATAATTTTACCTGATTGCGCAACTTTATCTCCTTCAAGATTTCGACAGTTCCTTCGATCGGTCCCTTCAACATTTCTTCCCACCGGCCATAATAGGCCCTGATGTTTGCTTCGTGATCCGGAAACCTTCCGACCAGCTCTTCGGTAGCCTCTTTCAAACTTCTTCCTCCATCCTGCTCCTCGTTCCATGCAGACGTGCATATCTCTGCATAAAAATCATTCATCTTCTTCTCGTCCTCGAATATGGTCTTGTACACATAGTCGGGATTCCAGTCTATCAATACACCACCGAGATCGAATATTACCGTTTCAATTTTTTTCATCGCCTTATTTCATTTTTTCAATAGCCAAATTTAATGAGTTTCTCCACGGCGCGTTCTAGCGTTTCTTCGTTCTTTCCGAAGCAAAACCTCACCACTTTATCATCTTTTCCGGATTGGTAAAACGCCGAAACCGGAATCATCGTCACACCGGCCTCTTTGGTAAGGCGCACACAGAAATCTTTGTCGCGTTCGTCGCTGATGCGGCTATACGAACCACAAATGAAAAAGCTGCCCGAAGAATGAAGCAGCCCGAATTTTGTTTGTTTCATCATCCCGGTAAAATAGTCGCGCTTTTGCTGATAGAATGATGAAAGGCTGTTGTACGCTTCCGGGTTTTTCAGATATTCCGCCAGCGCCACCTGCGTGGCCGAGTGTGTGCTGAAAGCATTGAACTGGTGTATCCGGATGAATTCTTTCATCAGCGGTGGCGGCGCCACGCAATAACCAATTTTCCATCCCGTGCAGTGAAACACTTTACCGAACGAGAAACACACGAAACTTCTTTCATACAGGTCGGGATATCGTAAAATACTCCGATGCGGAAGGCCGTCGAACACGATATGCTCGTACACCTCATCGCTAACGATAAAGATATTCGTGCCCGCAACAAGTTCTCTCAACGCTTCGATATCCTTCTCAGAAAGTATGGAGCCGGTTGGATTATGCGGCGAATTAAGAATAATCGCTTTCGTTTTCGCCGATATCGCTGCTTTCACCTTCTCCCAGTTAACGGTGTAGCCGGGCAGGTCCAAATCAACAAGCACTTCTTTCGCGCCATTTACGCGAATATTCGGAATGTAGCTGTCATAGTT
>CBIGXK010000297.1:0-5234 GCA_966193805.1 uncultured bacterium
TCTGGAGGGGGATCGCATCAATGGTGGGAAGCGTGTCCGATTCGATACGCGCGTTCGATTCTTCGATCTTCAATTCAAGGTCCGCCCTGGCGTCGGTAAGCACCTCGTTAAGATTCACTTCTACGAACGGCTCACTGCTCCTGCTGGTTCTGGAAAATTCAAGCAGGTTGTCGATAAGCATTCTCATATTATCCGTTGCTGCCAGCATTCTGTTGAGGTACAACTGCACGTCGGGTTCCAGGTTGGGCGGCAGCTTTTCTTTCAGCCTTTCGCTGAATGAAGTGATTTTTCGCAGCGGCTCCTGCAAATCGTGTGAGGCGATGTAAGCGAACTCTTCGAGTTCCTTATTTGAACGGTCCAGTTCTTTTACTTTATTCTCTAATATCTTTTGAAACTTTTCCTTTTCTAATACCATTTGCTTGTAGTCGGAAAGATCAGGTTCGCTCCTCTTCTCTGTTTGTGAAGATGTATTTTCCACAGTCTTTTCCATCCGCATTATTAATGATTGTTGAATTCCTGGTATTGCTTCATTTTATTATAGAGTGTCTTTCGGTCAATGTTAAGGAGTTTGGCTGCTTTACTTTTATTGAAATTGGCCTGTTTCAACGCTTCGATGATCATTTCATATTCTGCGTCGATGCTGGCCGCCTTCAGCGTTGTTTCGTCGAGCACAGTGCGCCCCGGCGATGGCGCCGCATGACTGTTGGATGTAACGGGTGCAATGTTCATCTGTACCGTTGCTGCCGGCTCTGCCGGCGTATCGAACGAAAGCTTGTTGAAGTTGACGATTTCGAAGGGCAACGACCTGTCTTCAATGTAGTCGCCGTCCGTGAGCAGCGTTGCGCGTTTCACCACATTCTTCAGCTCGCGCAGGTTGCCGTACCAAATGTATTTTTGAAATATCTCCTCCACTTCGGGTGAAAATCCTTTTACCTTTTTATTGAGCTCCTGGTTGGTCAGGTTCAGGAAGTGGCGCGCAAAGATCATGATGTCGCCCTTGCGGTCGCGCAGCGGCGGGATCGTCATGCTGAATTCGTTGAAGCGGTGGAAGAGGTCCTCGCGGAATTTTCCTTTTTTCGAAGCTTCCCACAGGGGTTCGTTACTCGCGATGATGATACGAACGTCGAGGTCGATATCTTTTGTGCCGCCTACTCTGCGCATTCTTCTTTCCTGCACCACGCGCAAAAGTGACACCTGTATGTCGTAAGAAAGATTGGCAATTTCATCGAGGAAGATGGTGCCGCCGTTGGCCAGCTCGAAGCTGCCTGTTTTTTGATTGAGGGCACCGGTGAAGGCGCCTTTTTCGTGGCCGAACAATTCGCTTCCGGCTAATTCTTTCGACAATGCTCCGCAGTCGATAGCGACGAAAGGCTTGTGGCTGCGTTTGCTTCTTTTATGTATTTCCTGGGCAATGGCCTCTTTACCGCTGCCGCTTTCTCCGTAAATGATGACGCTGTAATTGGTCGGTCCCACGAGCTCGATCTGCTGCAGGATCTGCCTGAACGCCATGCTGTCGCCAAATATATACTGGCCGCTGATCGTAATGTTTCCTTCTTTCTTCTCTTTCTTTTCCTCGCCGGGGGCCGCGGCCGGTCCGGTGGCAACGGGTACCACTTTGGTGTCCACGTTCTCCAGCGCCTTGCGGATCGTGAGGATGATTTCATCAGGGAACAGCGGCTTCGTTACATAATCATATGCACCGAGCTTCATCACTTCAACAGCGATCTTGATATCGCTGTAGCCGGTCATAATGATGACAGGCATGTGCGGATACTTTTCCTTGATCTTTACCAGCATGGTTTTTCCGTCGATAGCATCCAGCCGGAAGTCGCACATCACCAGGTCGTACTCGGTGTTTTCCAGCAACTCGATAGCTTTTTTGGAAGTGTTTGCATCTTCAACTTCAAAACCATGTTTCGACAGGAAACGTTTCAACAATAAACACATATCCCTGTCGTCATCAATAACTAGAATTTTTTGCATGAAGGATTCGTCTTTTTTCTCAATTGGTTAGAATAGCTAAATAATTATGCCCAAAGCGCCCGCATCTGGGCCACTGGTATCTGCAATAGTTCGCGGTACTTGGCAACTGTCCTGCGGGCAATACTAAAACCTTTTTCGGATAATATGGCCACCAACTGCTGGTCGGTGTAAGGTTTTTGCTTGTCTTCGCTTTCGATCACTTCTTCGATGGCCGTTTGAATAACGCGGTTGCTGATGGTTTGACCCTGTTGGTTGATGATGCCTTCGGTGAAAAGATCCTTCAGCAGCAATGTTCCAAATGGGGTGGATACATATTTATTGCAGGTAATGCGCGAAACGGTAGAAATATCAACACCTACCATTTCTGCTATGTTCTTGAGTATCATTGGTTTCATGAGCTTCACGTCGCCTTCCCGGAAGTATTCGTACTGCAGGTTTACAATGGCTCTCACCACTTTCAGCATGGTGCTTTCGCGTTGCTTGATGGCCGATACAAACCACTGGGCGGCGTTCAGTTTGTTGCGCAGGTACTGCCTGGTGGCTTTGTCGGTATGCGTATTTTCTTCAGAGGTTTTAACATTCTCGATCCACGACTGGTTAATGTGGAGGTTGGCGGAACGCTGGCGGTACAACGCCACTTCAAGGTCGTCGCCATCCATCGTAATAATGAAATCGGGCATGATCTGATGGTTGGCCTGGAAAGATTCCGTTCCTTCCGTTACGGGTTTCATTTTGAGGGAAGCCAGCAATTGCAGCACAATTTTCAGCTCGTCGTCTTCAATGTTCAGATGTGCCATGATCCTGTCCATGTTGCGGCTGCCGAGGTCCGCGAAATGTTCTTCGAGCAGCCGGATGGCCATCTTCACGTCCGGTCGTTTATTGTTCATTCTCCTCAATTGCAGCAGCAGGCATTCACGGATGCTCCGCGCGCCAATACCGGCAGGTTCGAGTTCCTGCAGTTTCATAAGTGTGTTTTCAAGTTCGTTCACTTCGATCCAACTTTTATATCTGAAAGAAAGGTCGTCAGCGATGGCAGGAAGTTCCTGCTCCAGCATTCCGCATTCGTTTAATGAATCGATCAGGTAAGTGGCCAGCATGGTCTCCCTTTCATCGTTGTGCATCAGCTTAAACTGCTGTTTCAGCATTTGTCTGAAATCACTCGACTCAGGCAGTGGCCTGTCCGGAATCTTTTCGTTATTGAAGTAGTTTTCGTATTCCGTTTTGTAGTCGGGCACGTCGTCGTAGCCGTGTTCGTCCCAATCACTGTAGTCCTGTTCGGAGTCTTTGTTATATTTGTCGGTGTCGGTAGTTTCTTCCGAGGCACTTTCTTCCAGCAGTGGATTTTCCTCCAGCTCTTGCTGTATGCGGTGCTCTAACTCAATGGTATTCAGATGAAAAAGGTTTAAAAGCTGTATTTGCTGAGGAAGAATCTTTAGCTGCTGCTTTTGCGTAAGGTTTTGTTGAAGCATAGAGGGTTGCTTTAGACCATGTAAGTTGCAAGGAAGACACCAAAAATTGCCGGCGGCACATTTTATTGATCGAACACAGGCACAGCGTGCTTTTCCTATAGGTTTCCGGAAAATACGTTGGGGAATCGCAAAGAACACAACAACTTAAAAAGAGGGCAGCGGGGATTCATTTCCCCAATTTGGGTAAATATGAAAATTAAGTTTGCATACCTGTACATATCCTTTATCGTATCCGTGGTGATCGTGGTGGTTCTTTCCTTCCTTTTCCATCAAAAACTCAATACTCACGTACGCTATACCGACCAGTTCAATGACAGTTATTCGGTGATCCTTGCGCTGAAAGGGCTGCGGGAGCACACGAGTGAGCTCGAAAGCCAGAGCCGCGCTTACCTGCTGTTGCGTGATAGCTCCTTCCTTCCGGCATTTTATGTTACGCGCGACAGTGTTTATTCGCTGGTGGACACCCTCAAGCAACGCATCAGGGACCAAACCGACCAGATGAGGAGGTTCCTGCTCATGAAGGCCATCCTGATGCACCAGGTAAATATTTACAGCCGCAGCATGAGGCTCGATACATCGGAAATGGACATGCTGCCGGTGTTGATACGCAGGTCGAACGACCTTATGAAAGCATTCCTCAACGAGGCCGATCTCATTGAAAAGACGGAATTGCGGCAGCGCGACGACCTGTACAGGGCCAAACAGTTCTACGAAGAGTTTTATCCCAGCTATTTCAATACGATTTCCGTGTGGGCAGGTATCATATCGCTTGTATCGTTTTTCTTTATCAACCGCGAGGTGAGGATGCGGAAAAAATACCAACTGGAACTCGAAAAAAGGCTGCAGGAGCTGAACCGGTCGAACTCGGAGCTGCAGCAGTTCGCCTACATCGCCTCGCACGACCTGCAGGAGCCGCTGCGCAAGATCAGGACGTTTAGCGACAAGCTCGTGTACAAGCACCAGCACCTGATAGACGGTGAAGTAAAATCAGTAATCGGTAAGATAGAAGCTTCGGCGAAACGCATGCAGGAACTGCTGCACGACATGCTCAACTTCACGTCGCTAATCGCCAAAGAAGAGCAAATGGGGCCGGTTGACCTGAATGATGTGATCACCGGTGTGTTGGCCGATTTCGTGGAGCAGAGCAAGGACAGGCACGCGATCATTACGTGGGACAAGCTGCCGGAGCTGAATGGGAGCGTTATGCAGTTATCGTTGCTGTTCAGGTCGTTGATCGATAACTCGTTCAAGTTTTCGAAAAGTGGCGAATCACCGGTGATAAGGATAAAATATAAGCTCGTGGAGGGTGATGCCGAGGAAGATGAAGTGTTAAAAGGCAGACTGTATCACAAGATAACCATGGAGGATGAGGGGATAGGGTTCAATAATGAGTTTGCGGAGAAGATATTCATGATTTTTCAGCGGCTGCACACGCAGCAGTCGGGCTATAGGGGGAAGGGGATAGGGTTAGCCATCGCCCAGAGAATTATGTCGAACCACAGTGGGTTTATTCTTGCCCGCGGGATGATCAACGACGGCGCGACGTTTATTATGTATTTCCCTGCGGGGCGTGAGGCGTGAGATCTTTTAAAATGAAAATTCTTTTTAAAATAAAAAACCTTCGTTTTCAAACGAAGGTTCATTTCATCTATAAAAAAGGTTCTAAAAACAATTAAACATCTCCCGTTTCACGGCTCCTCTCACGCCTCCCTTTTCCCTTCTCCCGTCTTTTCCTTCCCTTCTCCCGCCTCCTGCGTATTCCCGCTCTTCTCAATATCATGC
>CBIGXK010000298.1:0-5225 GCA_966193805.1 uncultured bacterium
GGATGAAGAAACATCGAGACACATCATCCAGGTGTTGCGCATGCAGCAAGGCGAGCACCTTATGCTCACCGACGGAAACGGAAATACGGCTGAAGCAGAAATAACCGCGGCGCACAAAAAACACTGCGGCCTGCACATCACGAAAAGAAATTTTACCGAACAAAGAACACCGCGGCTCACCATCGCCATTTCCTTGATCAAAAACGCCAGCCGCTTCGAATGGTTCGTTGAAAAAGCCACCGAACTCGGCACCGCCGAAATAATTCCCCTGCTGTGCGAACGAACAGAAAGACAAAAATTTCGCCATGACCGCTTTCTTGGCATCTGTAAAAGCGCCATGTTGCAAAGCATGCAGTGCTGGTTGCCTAACCTGCATGAACCACAGCATTTCAAAACTGTGATCGCTTCGGCGATTCACGCGCAAAAATTCATTGCCCATTGCGCCCCCGAAGAGAAAAAAGAATTGAAAGAAGAAATTGATTCGACCGCAATCTCACGCATCATTCTCATCGGCCCCGAAGGCGATTTCACGTCAACCGAAATTTCTTTCGCCACACAAAACGGGTTTGTTCCCGTCGCGCTCGGTCCCACGCGCCTGCGCACCGAAACTGCAGGTGTTTACGCCGCCACTGTTTTGCAAAGCAAGTAATTTCAGCTTTTCGTTTCGGGGTTTAAACACCGCCGCGCTTATGTTTTTTCATCTTTTTTTGAGGATGAAAAAACTGTCTCTCCTCCGTTTTCTTCCCATTTTTTTTCTCCGCCGCCGTAGTTTCTTTGCTCCATGATGCTGGTTAAAACATTTGGAAGTGCAGTATATGGAGTCGAGGCGATTACAATTACAATTGAGGTGAACGTGATGCCCGGAAGTAATTATTACATCGTGGGGCTTGCCGATAATTCAATAAAAGAAAGTATTCAGCGCATCGAGTCGGCGTTTAAAACAAACAACTATCACATGCCGCGCACGAAGCTTATCATTAACCTGGCGCCGGCGGATATAAAAAAGAGTGGGGCTGCTTTCGACCTGCCCATAGCCATCGGAATACTTGCGGCTTCCGAGCAATTGGAGAATGCGGGCAGGTTGTCCGACTACGTGATCATGGGCGAACTGAATCTTGACGGCAGCATTCATCCCATACGGGGCGCCCTTCCCATTGCGATTACCAGTTGGAACGATAAGTTCAAAGGATTGATATTGCCGATCCAGAATTCACGCGAAGCAGGCATGGTGAATAACATTAAGGTGTACGCGGTGTCTCACCTTAAACAGGTGGTCGAGTTTTTTAAAGATGAGGCGTCGCTCGACCCTGTACTTGTCGACACACGCGAAGAATTTCTGCACTCGCAGTCAACTTTCGATGTTGATTTTGATGATGTGAAAGGGCAGGCAAATATTAAACGATCACTCGAAATTGCAGCGGCGGGCGGGCACAATGTTATATTGATTGGGCCGCCCGGAGCCGGAAAAACGATGCTGGCGAAACGGCTACCCACGATATGTCCGCCACTGTCGCTGAAGGAAGCACTGGAAACCACGAAGATTCATTCGGTTGCCGGCAAATTGCCGCCCGGCTCGGGGTTGATCGCCAAACGACCCTTCCGCACGCCCCATCACACCATCAGCGATGTGGCACTGGTGGGCGGTGGCAGTAATCCGCAACCTGGCGAAATTTCTCTTGCACATAACGGCGTTCTTTTCCTGGACGAGTTGCCGGAATTCAAAACAGCCGTCCTGGAAGTTTTACGGCAGCCACTCGAAGAAAGGAGGGTTACCATTTCGCGGGCCAGGATATCGATAGAGTTTCCCGCAAACTTTATGCTGGTGGCATCCATGAATCCCTGTCCTTGCGGGTATTTCAATCACCCCGAAAAAGAATGTACCTGTGTGCCGGGCACCGTCCAAAAATATCTCAACAAAATATCGGGTCCGCTGCTCGACCGCATAGACCTTCACGTTGAAGTAACACCAGTGAGTTATAGTGAATTAACCGACCGCACGCGCAGGGCATCTTCGGAGGAAATAAGAAGCAGGGTGATGGCCGCAAGGGCGGTGCAGGAAGAGCGATATCGTGAGCATCATGATATTTATTGCAATGCGATGATCACGCCGAACCTATTGTCTGAATGCTGTAAAATAGATATAGTAGGAAGCAACCTTTTAAAAAACGCCATGGCAAAATTGAACCTGTCGGCGCGCGCTTACGACAGAATATTAAAGGTGAGCCGAACGATTGCCGACCTGGAAACCTCCGGTTACATTCAACCCCAGCATATAGCCGAAGCCATCCAATACAGGAGCCTCGACAGGGAAGGGTGGGCCGGATAACACGAAAGAAACCCATATACGAATACAGAAAATTGAATTGCAAAGAGCAAGACAGTATTAGATCATTACCAGCGGCACCGTCTTTCGCATCGCAAACCAAATAAAAAAAGATCGCAACCTGTTCGGCCACGATCTTCATGTAGAAAAAAACACTACCCCCTACTGTCTTTTGATGTATTGCTCTATTTCTTCCTGCGACACCAATAATTTCTTTGGATGCTTCGACATCCATGTCCTGAACTCGTCCTTCATCTTGTCGGACCAGTCGCCATGAATTTCGCCGCTGGGGTATTTATTCAGTTGCAACATATACCGCTCAAACGTATCGCGCAGGCGCACCAGTTCAGCATTCTTTACCAGTTCGTCAATCAAATACGCCGGAACGAAAACAACGCCGTAATCATTGGCAAATACGACATCGCCGGGCAACACAGTCGTGCTGCCAATCCTGATGGGCTTGTTAATGGACACAGGCGTCATGTCCTTGATATACGAAGGGTGATGTCCCTTTATCCACGCATTGAAACCGTTCGTTTCCTTCAGTTCCTGCATGTCGCGAATGGAACCATAAAAGATTACCCCCTTGCCGGTTTTGGCATAGATGGAATTGCCGAGGCTGGAGCCGATAAGCGTTCCGTCCTTCACTTTACCATACCCGTCGGCCACATAAATATCTCCTTTGGTGAGGATGTCTATGGGCCAGATGTTGATGCCGCCTTTCTGCGAGCGACCCTCTGCTTTACCTTCTGCCTTTACGATACTATCCAGGTCGGGGCGCGAGGGAGTAAACTGTGCGGTCACCACGCGGCCCGTCATCACCTCGCCCGGTTTCAAAATGATCCAGTTACCTTCCACCTGGTTGTGAAATCCCTTGTTATACAAAAAGCCCCACACCTGCTCGAGCGTACATTCCTTCAGGCTTTCCAGCGCCTGGTCGGATACTTTTGGACGGCCGTCCGCAAAGCGTTCGCCTTTCCATCGTGATGTGAGCTCCTTTACATATTCAGGAGTGGCGCCTACGGTCTGTGCCTCCGCAAATGCGCACGACAGCCAGAGCGCCCCTGAAAGAAGAAAGATTTTTTTGATCATCGATTTTGTGTGTTTTTATTTTAATGATCCGCAGGGTCTCTTTCGAAAAACCCTGCGGGAACATAATTTCATCAGCTATACGTCCTGTCATGCGAGTGTCTTTCGTCCCACATCGGTGTGGGGGCGAAGTAACTCTTGTCTGTAGCATGCAGGTGCTGCTTCACCACCTCATCATTCAATTCAATGCCCAGACCGGGGGCTGTCAATGGCAGGTTCGCAAATCCTTTCTCGATCAGCTTTCTTCCATCGGTGGTCTTCACCAGGCTTTCCCAATACTTCACGTCTACGGAGTGGTGCTCGAGTGCGAGGAAGTTCTGTGTAGCGGCAGCGCAATGCACATTCGCCATGAAAGAAATCGGAGTGCCGGCCTGGTGCATCGCCATGGCAATGCCGTATTCTTCGGCAAAATCGCCGATGCGCTTTGTTTCCAGCAAGCCGCCCGAAGAGGCCAGGTCGGGATGTATAATATCCACTGCTCTCTCCGTAATCAGTTTTCTGAAGCCGTCCAGCAGATATATATCTTCTCCTGTCAGCGTGGGTGTTTCTATTGCTTCGCTGATGGTTTTCCATTGTTCGGTGTATTGCCAGGGAACGACGTCTTCGAGCCAGGCCAGCCTGTATTTTTCGAGCGCCTTGCCCAGCCTGATGCCGTTGTTGAGGTCGAAGTGACCGTAGTGATCCGTCGATAACGGTACATCATAACCGATAATGGCGCGTACATTCTCAACGATCTTGGCAAGTTCCTCGAGGCCCTTGTCGGTGATTTGTATTTGTGTGAACGGGTGCATGGTGTTACCATAGCTCATGTAGTTCGACTGGTCGCCCCATTGGTTGAGGTTGCCCCTCGAATCTTCCCAGAATTTAGAGTTGACCACCGTGCCGGGTTTTCCTTTCAGCTCGCCGATAGACACGTCCATCTTGAGCCAGGTGTAGCCCTGGTCTTCCATACGGTATTTCACTAATTTCTTTTGTTCTTCAACCGAGCCTGCTTCGGGAGTGTCTGCGTACAGCCTCACCTTGTCGCGATATCTTCCGCCCAGCAATTGCCAGCAGGGCACATTGTAAGCCTTTCCGCAAATGTCCCACAGCGCCATTTCTATGGCACACACACCGCCGGCCTGTCGCGCAGGCCCGCCAAATTGCTTGATTGATTTGAACAGCATTTCAACATTGCAGGGATTTTTGCCGAGGATGCGGCTCTTCAGCATCAGCGCGTACTTTTCGTCGGCGCCGTCCCTCACTTCTCCTAATCCGTATATTCCCTGGTTGGTGTCTATCCTGATCATCGCGGTACGGCCCATTACAGAGGTTACCGCGTACCGCAGGTCGGTTATCTTAAGGTCCGACGGCGCCGAATAACGGCTTACGTTGGATGTGCTTTGCGCCACCAAATCTTCTATGGGAGAGAATAAGAAGGCTCCGCCGAGACTTATTCCCCCAAGTGCTGATTTCTTGAAAAAGTTCCGCCGGCTGTTTTCCTTTGGCGGTTGCGTTTCCGCAGCAGAGTCAGGTTCCTTAAGCCCTAGTTTGGTTGCATATTTCTGTGAAGGCGTCATGATAAAAAATTGTGTTTTACGTGAAAGAATAATTGCAAAAACTCTATAAGATACTGATAAGTTGTTTATGGAGTGTCCCAGAATATCCTGGTCGCGAGGTCATCCGCTCCCTGCCGGGCCACCGCCGCATTGTAATTATCGGTGTTTACCGACTTCTCTCTTACGGGGTAGGTTAGCCGGTGAATGAAATCGCCTTTCACCGATGCATCGGCCCCGGGGTACGGGTTGGGCGCAAGCGCCGGGTACCCGCTTCT
>CBIGXK010000299.1:0-5210 GCA_966193805.1 uncultured bacterium
AATCATATTAATATTTTAATAATGTTAAATAGTCCTGCTTCTTTATACTTAATAGGTGCCGGCCCCGGCGATCCAGAACTTATTACGATAAAATCAATACGTATCTTGAAGCAGGCTGACGTCGTTCTTTATGATGCCCTGGCAAATGAGGAATTGCTCAGCTATACCCGTCCCTCTGCCATCCGGCACTTTGCCGGTAAAAGAATGGGGTGTCACTATTTATCGCAACAGGAAATTAATACCCTCATAGTGGATTATGGTAAGCGGTACAAATCCATCGTACGCTTAAAAGGGGGCGACTCTTTTGTTTTCGGCCGTGCCCATGAAGAAATTAACGCCGCTCGCGCCGCCGGCATGCATGTAGAGGTGGTTCCCGGAATTTCCAGTTGCATAGCAGCTCCTGCATCGCAGTTGATACCGCTTACCTGTCGCGGCATCAATGAAAGCTTCTGGGTTACGACCGGCACAACCAAAAACGGCGACATATCTCCCGATATCCACCTCGCTGCAAAATCATCGGCCACCATCATCATCCTGATGGCCATGAGCCGGCTGGAGGCCATTATGGACATATTCGCCGCAGCAGGAAAATCGGATACCCCGGTTGCCATCATCCAGGAGGCAACGATGCCGAATGAAAAGATCGTTATCGGCAATGTGAAAAATATCGCCTGCAAAGCCGAGTTTGAAAAATTGACCAATCCGTCTGTTATCGTCATCGGTGAAGTAGTGAATCTCCATCCATCGGTCGTTATGCACCAGGTCGCACATTACGGCAACGAACTCGCCATGCGATAAAGCAATTTATACGTATGAAGAAAATAAATTATTTTGAACCGTACCACTCAGCGAGTCGCACTTCGATATTGGCGTCCTTGTCGTTCACCAGTTTCTTAAACGCCTTGACGTCGCTCAACCCACCGCTGCCGCGATAGTGATAAGGATAAACAACCTTCGGCTTAAATGCCAAAACAGCGCTGGCAGCCTGGTTAATATCCATCGTGTAGGGAAGATTCATGCACACGAAAGCCACGTCAATATTTTTCAGTGCACGCATCTCCGGAATATCTTCCGTATCGCCGGAAACATATATGTTTTTCCCTCCTATCCCGATAACATATCCGTTTCCTCTTCCTTTCGTGTGCCGGGAATCTGCATCTTCGGGCAGGTTATACATGGGAACACCGGTCAGGCTAATGCCCAACTGCGTGGTTTTTTGGCCGTTCCTCAATACAACCCACTTCGATTTGTCACCGGTATATTTATCTGCAACAGCTTTCGGCACTACTACGATAGTTCCTTCCTTTTTCACAGCATCGATCGTTTCCTGGTTGAAATGATCGCCATGAATATCGGTGACCAAAATAAGATCGGGCGATTTGGCATTGCCAAACGCTTCCTTTCCTCCAACCGGATCTATATAAATGGTTTTGTTGTTGACCGAAAGAACCAGGGTGGCATGTTCAACAGGTTCGATGGTTAGTGTGCCAACCGAAGTTCGAAGTGTGTTTGACTGACCAACAATACTTCCTGCGAAGAGCAGGGCCAATCCCGCAAGTGCAATCCTGGATGCCATAATAACTTATTTAATATTAAGTTATCGAATTTTCAGGGAACCACCTGCACGTGCTGCCACTTAATATATTCCCTATTCTTTTCTTTCGACGAATACGCCACCAGCACCTTTTTATCATTAACCGGAGCCATTACCGGGTAAGTGCTGTAAGCCGTATCCGACGTAATAAAATCCGTCATTACCGCGCTACCCCTTTCATTTCTCAATTGCATGCCAATGCGTTTGTAAAACTGGTCGCCAATGCGAACCGATTCATCCCAAACCACCACCAGGCTGCCGCCAGGCATCGCCGCCAGCTGCGGATGCGTGCCCGCCGAACTAATAGTATCGTATCCTTTGAATGAACCATCTTGCGAACTGATTAAGTAACTGCCCTTTCGCAAGCCGCCGGTGAACCAGGCAAAATGCAATCCATGCTGCGTTTCCGCCATCGACGGACCGGTATGCGGGCAACCTCTCAACACCCAATTATCGGCGTGAACCCTTTTCGGTGCGCTGAACGATTTTCCGCCATCTGTTGATACCACATGCAGCATGTCGCGGATGCTATCGTTGATGATGCCGCGGTAAACGGCGTGAAGGTTTCCTTTGCTATCGCAATACAATTTTGTGCGGCAGCACTGGCAGGCAGGCTGGCTCACCAGTTGTTCGCGCACAAACCCGCTGTTGCCTTCAGTTACCGCAAAATATAACGCGGAACCCTCATGGGTGGCTGTTTTACGGTTATCCAGCCAAATGATGGCCGCTTCTCCATTTTTCGTGAGCACCACATCCGAATAACGTTGATCATCACCCGCGGCCTCAGTAACCAGTCTTTTAGCTGCGGTCCATGTTTTGCCGTCGTCAAACGACTGTGCATAGTTGATGAGTCCCGAGTATTTATTTTTACCGTCAGGATTACGGGTACCCCAAACCGCAATTACTTCTCCCGACGGCTTAAATACCACTTTAGGAAGATTCTCTGCATGAGGATGAATATTAACACTCGGCAGAATGACGACCGTATTTCCCGGTTTACCGTTCTCATCAATGACCGCGTAGCAAAACACCGATACGGAGTCATTCATTCTTCTTACCCAGCTCACAACATTATTACCATGGCTGTCTTGCGTTACATTTGGCGAAGACCCGGGAAGCTCATCGAGATATTTTTCTTCGGCGCTGGCGAAATGCGATAGCGGCATCTTCTCAAATTTTGTATAGGCCCACAGGACCATCAGTACAAAGGCGCCGGGAATGAAAAGTTTCTTCATATTATTTGCTGAAAAGGTTTCCGAAATCGTACGCAATGCCAACGTTAAAACTCCTGGGGTCGGCAAGCGTATAACTATACCCCCATGCGCTCTTGCTTACGTTTGTGGCGTAATAGTTATCGGCCACGTTCATGGCATTTATCCATACTTCCACAGACCTGTACGTATATCCCGCTCTCAAATGCAGCACAGTGTATCCCTTATAGACAGCGGTATTTTTTGGGTCGGCAAAATATTTGCCCACGTGCTGCAATTCGGCGCCCAGGCGCAAGCCCCTGGCAAATGACGGCCTGTACCATACCTCAGTGTTGTAGGTAAGTTTAGGGGCGCCACTCATGTCGTTACCGCCATAATCAGCGCCTTTTTCCACGTAATTCACAAACGTGTGCCTGCTAAAGGCCCCGCTCCACCGGAATGAAACTGATTTTGCCGGTCTTACGTTCACCCCAAGTTCAATTCCTTTATGCAACGTTTTTCCCGCGTTCACATTTTCAAATGAACCATCGTCCATCTTGGCTGATATTACCTCGTTGGTGCCGGTCAATTCATACACACTGACGTCTGCCGTTAATACGCCCCTGATAATTTCCATCCATCCTCCCACCTCATAATTACGGGCTACCGACGGCTGGAGGTAAGGCACTTTAACCCCGGTGTACATTTCGGTAACCTGCGGCGGAATAAAACCTTCGCTGTAATTGGCATACACGCCCACCCTTCTTGAAAAATTGTAGGTGGCGCCTATTTTTGAACTGATGCGGTTGAAATGATTAACTGTATCGGCCGAACCGCTGAACGATGATGGCTGCAAATGGTTGTTGAACCGATACCTGAAACCATCATACCGCAAAGAAGCCACGAGCCTTAAATTTTCAACGGGGCTGAGTTCAACATTGACGTAGCCCGCGTAATTCGTAATATTCGTGGCATAGTTCGACAGAACGCTGTCCATTTTCTGGAAACCTGTGTATTTACCGCTAACCGAATCTTTTTTGATCCTTATATATTCTGCTTCGTAAGCCGACGGGCTCGCATCAAGGCTCACGCCACCAATTAGCACGGCATTCTTCCAGCGCAGGCTTTGCCGGTGCTGGGCGATGAAGGCGTAACTGTTGAACGTGCTGTTATTTATTTCGCCGTGCGCTACTTCCTTTTTCCCTTTCCATCCTGCGGCAGATTTCCGGTAGTCGTCCTTTACCCTATAGGCGGGATTTTGGCCGATGCTATTGTTCCGGTAGATGATGCTTAGTGACGTCTTCGCTGCATCGCTCCAGCGATGCGCAAGCGTTGAATGGTATCGCAGGGCCCTTACTTTGCGGTAGGTGAAGGTTTGCGGATTAACAAATTGCCTTTTGGCAAACATCAGGCTGTCTATGCCGCCCGGCATTTCGCTGAAGTAATCCACCCAGCTAATCTTGTTGACCAGTGAGGTGGCATCGGAAAAATGATAGTCCACCCGCGCCGTAACCGTGGATTTATGAAAATCATTGTTGTCGAGATACGTATTGTTTTTATCGGCGTGGTAACCCGACAATGCAAAGCCCCAGTTGCCTGTTTTGAAACTGCTCTGCAGTTCGTGCCTTTTGTAGCCGATGTTGTTGCCCTGTGCCGAAAGCCGCAATTCCGGCCGGCCCGTGGGCGAAACGGTAATAAAATTCACAACGCCGCCAATGGCCTCACTGCCGTAGAACGAAGAGGAAGGTCCTTTGATGACTTCGATATTTTTTACCGCGGCCATGTTGATCTCCAAAAGCGCATTGTGGTTGAAAAGACCGGTGGTGCGGATGGGTATGCCATCTTCGAGGTAGAGAAAAAAGCTTTTTGTAGTGATGGGCTGCCTGATGCTCATTTGGTGTTGCTCGTTGCCGAGGCTCACCATGTTTACGCCGCTAACTTTATTCAGTAGCTGGTCGATGGAGGTGGCCCTTGTTTCCTGGATAATTTTTGCGCTCAGCCGCGTAATGGCCACAGGCGCTTCCGACCGTTTTACAGCCTCGCGGTTCACCGATATCACCACCTCATCGAGTATCGAAACGGGCAGCGTGTCCACTACTTCCCTGCGGGTCGTCTGCCCGTGAGCTGCACTTGCCGCCAGCAGCATTGCTCCAAAAATCAGTTTCGTTGTCATGCCTGTTTTATTTATCGGAGCACGAAGAAACTGCGGGAACGCCCGGCAGGAAACCGTTTCGGTAATGAATTGCAGGATTTGGCGAATGAACTGTACACCACCTAAAAAAGCGGTTTAAGGCGCCCGTTTTACAATTCATCCACCGTTTTCCTCAATTCATGCACTTTTTGGACATTTCATGCGGAGCCGCCGGCGGTGAATCGTAAAACATGTTAAATTGAAAGAAGACGATGAAACTACCAAAATATACAAG